>NZ_JACARK010000400.1:0-3749 GCF_013386655.1 Pseudomonas sp. K5002
CAGCACCAGCAAACGCGGCTTGAGCTCACTGATGCGCTGGCGGTTGCGGGTGACTGCGCCGAGCCAACCGGCGATCTTCATGCCCAGCGTGACCGGCGTTGCATGCTGCAGCCAGGTCCGGCCCGCCAAAGGAGTTGTCCCGTAACGCTGGGCCTGGGCGGCAAGAATGTCCCCCAACCGCGCCAGATCATGTTCGATCAGCTCGACCGCACGGCGCAGTTGCAGCACCAGGCCGGTGTCCATCACATCCTGGCTGGTAGCGCCCAGATGCACATAACGTTCGGCGCCGGCATCTTCGCTGGCGATCAACTTGCCGAGGGCCTTGACCAAGGGAATCGCGGAGTTGCCTGCGGTGGCGATGGCGTCGCCGAGGGCATCTACGTCGTAGAGAGAAGCCAGGCAGGCCTGGGCAATGGGCGCGACGGCCGCTTGCGGGATCAACCCGACCTGAGCCTCGGCCCGGGCCAGCGCCGCTTCGAAATCCAGCATGCCCTGCAAACGCCCCTGGTCGCAGAACACTTCGGCCATGCCGTTGGCGGTGAAGTAGGCGTCGAACAGTTGGTTGCTCGTGCGCATCGTCATAACACATCCCTAGGTGGCGCATACCCGGCAACGGGCATGCGCCAGCCGGTTACAGATCGTGGTGCAAATACGCCGCCTCTTTGGGCAGGCGCAAGCTGAACAGGAACGCCACCGCCATCATCGCCGTGACGTACCAGTAGAAGGTGTTCTCCATGCCCATGGACTTGAGCCCCAAGGCCACATATTCCGCCGAACCGCCGAAGATCGCGTTCGCCACCGCATACGCCAGGCCCACGCCCAGTGCGCGTACTTGTGGCGGGAACATTTCGGCTTTCACCAGGCCGCTGATGGAGGTGTAGAAGCTCACGATGGCCAGGGCCAGGGTGATCAGCACAAAAGCCAGGAACGGGCTGCTGACGGTTTTCAGGGTCAACAGGATTGGTACAGTGCACAGCGTGCCCAGGGCACCGAACCACAGCATCGAGTTACGGCGGCCAATCTTGTCCGCCAGCATGCCGAACACCGGCTGCATGCACATGTAGAAGAACAGCGCGCCGGTCATGATGTAGCTGGCGGTCTTGGCGTGCATCCCGGCGGTGTTCACCAGGTACTTCTGCATGTAGGTGGTGAACGTGTAGAAAATCAGCGAGCCGCCGGCGGTGTAGCCGAGCACGGTGATAAACGCCGCCTTGTGATCGCGGAACAGCGCGGCAATGCTGCCGGCGTCCTTGTCTTCACGCATTTCCTTGCTGGTGGTTTCTTTCAGGGTGCGACGCAGCAACAGCGAGATCACCGCCGCAATGGCGCCGATCACGAACGGAATGCGCCAGCCCCAGGCCCGCAGTTCTTCTTCGGTGAGGATCTGTTGCAGGATCACCACCACCAACACCGCCAGCAGTTGCCCGCCGATCAGGGTCACGTACTGGAACGAGGCGAAGAACCCGCGCTGGCCCTTGAGGGCGACTTCACTCATGTAGGTGGCGGTGGTGCCGTATTCGCCGCCGACCGACAGGCCCTGGAACAACCGGGCGACCAACAGCAGGGCCGGGGCCCAGGCGCCGATGTCTTTGTAGGTGGGCAAAAAGGCGATGACCAGGGAACCGGCGCACATCATCAGCACCGAGATCATCATGGAATTCTTGCGACCGTGTTTATCCGCCACCCGGCCGAACAGCCAGCCGCCGATGGGGCGCATCAGGAAGCCGGCGGCGAACACGCCGGCGGTGTTCAGCAGTTGCACGGTGGGGTCGTCCGACGGGAAAAACGCCGGGGCGAAATAGATGGCGCAGAAGGCATAGACGTAGAAGTCGAACCATTCGACGAGGTTGCCGGAAGAGGCACCGACAATCGCAAAAATCCTTTTGCTGCGTTCTTCTCCGGTGTAGTGGCTGGTTTTTGTTGTCATGTTTTTTCACTCAGTGGGAACGGTTATAGCCTAGACATACTTTGCAACAACCATGTTCCGCAAGCAGACTTTTGGATATTTGTTGCCTGGGCCGGCCTCATCGCGGGCAAGCCTGGCTCCCACATTTGGAATGCATTCCCCTGTGGGAGCTGGCTTGCCTGCGATAAATCCGCAACCCACTCAATAATCGAAGAACACCGTCTCTTCGTCTGTGCCCTGCAAAATCACATTCCACTGATACACACCCGCCGCATCCGCCTTGGCGATCAACGTGCGGCGGCGCTCCTGCGGCACATACGCCAGCAGCGCGTCATCCCCATTCGCCGCTTCACCGTCAAAGTAAATCCGCGTCAGCAGGTGCTTCACCAGCCCACGGGCAAACACCAGCACCACCAGGTGCGGCGCCTGGGTCGTGCCCTTCAACCCCGGCACACTGCCCGGCTTGATGGTGGTAAAGCGAAAACGCCCTTCGGCATCCACCGGCACCCGGCCAAAGCCTTCGAAGTTCGGGTCCACCGGTTTGTCCTGCTCATCCTCGGGATGGTCGTACTTGCCGGCCGCATTGGCCTGCCAGACTTCCAGCATGGCGTCGTTGACCACATCGCCATTGCCATCCACCACCTGCCCGGTGATCGCCACGCGCTCGCCGAGGGTGGCGGCAACGGTCAGGTCTTCGCGGTTCAGCCAGGTCAGGCCGATGTGGTAATACGGCCCGACGGTGTGGGAAGTAGTCGCATTGAGGCTCATCTCATTTCTCCATCGGCGTGGCGTCGCGGCCGCGCAGGACGATGTCCCAGCGGTAGCCGAGGGCATAGTGCGGAATGGTTTTTTCCAGATCGAACGAGGCGATCAGGCGTTCCTTGGCGGACGTGTCCGGGACGCAGTTGTAGATCGGGTCGTAGGCCAGCAGCGGGTCACCGGGGAAATACATCTGCGTCACCAACCGCGTCAGCACACTCGGGCCGAACAGCGAGAAGTGGATGTGCGCCGGGCGCCACGCGTTGTGGTGATTGCCCCACGGGTAGGCGCCGGGCTTGATGGTCTGGAACTGGTACCAGCCGTCGGCGTCGGTGACGGTACGCCCGGTGCCGGTGAAGTTCGGGTCCAGCGGTGCGTCGTGCTGGTCGCGCTTGTGGTTGTAGCGGCCGGCAGCGTTGGCCTGCCAGATTTCCACGAGGATGCCGGGAACGGGCAGGCCGTTTTCATCCAGCACGCGCCCGTGAATGATGATGCGTTCGCCCTGGGGCTCGCCTTCGTGCTGGGCGGTCAGGTCGTTGTCCTTCTCGTTGACGCGCTCGGCGCCGATGGTCGGGCCGGTGATTTCCGACAGGGAATGGGGCAGGAACACCAACGGCTTGGACGGCGAACGCAGGTTCGTCGACTGGTAGGCTGGGTGCAGGTAATCAGGCTGAGTACCCGCTTGCGGGCGCCGGTATCCGGGCTTGTCACTCATGGAGCAATCCTCTTTATTCTTGTGGGTCTCAAACGCGTTCGATCGCCAGGGCCAGGCCTTGGCCCACACCGACGCACATGGTCGCCAGGCCTTTGCTGCCACCGGTTTTTTCCAGCTGATGCAGCGCGGTCAGTACCAGGCGCGCACCGCTCATGCCCAGCGGATGGCCAAGGGCAATCGCGCCGCCGTTCGGGTTGACCTGCGGTGCGTCGTCGGCAATCCCCAGTTCGCGCAGCACGGCCAGGCCCTGGCTGGCGAAGGCTTCGTTGAGTTCGATCACATCGAAATCAGTTACCGCCAGGCCCAGGCGTTCCACCAGTTTGCGCACCGCCGGCACCGGGCCGATGCCCATCACACGCGGCGCCACAC
>NZ_JACARK010000401.1:0-3676 GCF_013386655.1 Pseudomonas sp. K5002
GCCAGGTCGGCGGCCCGGTGACCTTGTCGGTGCGCCCCGAGCGCGTCAGCCTGAATGGCTCCAGTGAAAGCTGCGTCAACCGATTCTCCGGGCGCGTGGCCGAGTTCATCTACCTGGGCGACCACGTGCGGGTGCGCCTGGAAGTCTGCGGCAAGACCGATTTTTTTGTGAAACAACCGATCGCCGAGCTGGACACAGCCCTGGCGGTCGGCGACGTGGTACCGATTGGCTGGCAAGTCGAGCACGTTCGCGCACTCGACCCACTTCTAGAGGCGAATTGATCGCCCCCTTGCTTCACCAACCTCGCACGTGGAGAGAACAACAATGTTGAGATCCCTGAAATATTCCGCCCTGGCTCTGAGCTTGATGGGCGCGACACAGGCCATGGCAGGCCCTGATTTGACGGTGGTGTCCTTTGGTGGCGCGAACAAGGCGGCGCAGGTCAAGGCCTTCTATGCACCGTGGGAAAGCGCGGGCAACGGCAAGATCGTCGCCGGTGAATACAACGGTGAAATGGCCAAGGTCAAGGCCATGGTCGACACCAAGAGCGTGTCCTGGGACCTGGTGGAAGTGGAGTCGCCGGAACTGTCCCGTGGCTGTGACGAAGACATGTTCGAGCCCCTGGACCCGAAACTGTTCGGCAACCCGGGCGACTACGTGAAGGGCGCGATCCAGCCGTGCGGCGTGGGTTTCTTCGTGTGGTCCACGGTGCTGGCCTACAACGCCGACAAACTGAAAGCACCGCCAGGCGGCTGGGCCGATTTCTGGGACACCAAGAAATTCCCGGGCAAACGCGGCCTGCGCAAGGGCGCCAAGTACACCCTGGAATTCGCCTTGATGGCTGACGGTGTGGCGCCGAAGGATGTGTACAAGGTGCTGGCCGGCAAAGATGGCCAGGACCGTGCGTTCAAGAAGCTCGATGAGCTCAAGCCGTATATCCAGTGGTGGGAAGCGGGCGCCCAACCGCCGCAGTACCTCGCTTCTGGCGACGTGGTGATGAGTTCTGCCTACAACGGCCGGATCGCTGCCGTGCAGAAAGAAAGCAATTTGAAAGTGGTGTGGAACGGCGGGATCTACGATTTCGACGCCTGGGCCATTCCAAAAGGCCTGGCCAAGGACCGTGCTGACGCGGCGAAGAAGTTCATCGCCTTCTCGGTGCAGCCGCAGCAGCAGAAGACCTATTCGGAAAACATCGCCTACGGCCCGGCCAATACCCAGGCGGTACCGTTGCTGGCGAAGGACATCCTGAAGGATATGCCGACTACCCCGGAAAACATCGCCAACCAGGTGCAGATCGACGTGAGCTTCTGGGCGGATAACGGTGAGCAACTGGAGCAGCGCTTCAATTCCTGGGCTGCCAAGTAACCACCGCACCCAGGGTGGATGGGCTTTTTGTGGCGAGGGGGCTTGTCCCCCGTTGGGCTGCGAAGCGGCCCCAAAACCAGCCACCGCGGTCAGTCTAATAAACCACAGTGGCTTTACTGGGGCTGCTGCGCAGCCCAACGGGGGACAAGCCCCCTCGCCACAGGTGTGGGCCTTCACAGGTCTGCATTCTTTTTTACGATCCGGAGTTCGCCATGGCCCTCGCCATTCCCAGCCCCACCCTGAAACAGCGCCTGGCGCGTGCCGAGCGGCTCAACCGCTGGAAGGCCCAGGCCCTGATCGCGCCATTGGTGGTGTTTTTGCTGCTGGTGTTCCTGGTACCGATTGTGGCGCTGCTCTACAAAAGCGTCGGCAACCCGGAAGTGGTGGGCGGCCTGCCGCGCACGGTGGTGGCGGTGACGGCCTGGGACGGTCGTGGCCTGCCCGGCGAGCCGGTGTACCAGGCCATCAGCGAGGACCTGGGCGAAGCCCGGAAAAACTCGACCCTGGGCGACCTCTCCAAACGCTTGAACATGGAGCTGGCGGGCTATCGCAGCCTGCTGACGAAAACCGCGCGGGCGCTGCCGTTCACCGAAGCGCCTGCCTCCTATAAAGAAGCGCTGGAAAACCTCGACGAACGCTGGGGCGACCCGGCGTACTGGCAGGCGATCCGGCGCAACACCAGCAGCCTCACGCCATACTACTTGCTGGCCGCCGTCGATCACCGCATCGACGACCTCGGCGAAATCGCCCCGGCCACCCCGGACCAGGCGATCTACCTCGATATCTTCGCCCGTACGTTCTGGATGGGCCTGGTCATCACCGTGTGCTGCCTGCTGCTGGCCTATCCGTTGGCTTACCTGCTGGCCAACTTGCCGGCGCGGCAAAGCAACCTGCTGATGATCCTGGTGCTGCTGCCGTTCTGGACCTCGGTGCTGGTGCGCGTGGCGGCCTGGATCGTGTTGCTGCAGTCCGGCGGCTTGATCAACAGCGCGCTGATGGGCATGGGCCTGATCGATAAACCGGTGGAACTGGTGTTCAACCGGCTCGGCGTCTACATCTCCATGGTGCACATTCTGTTGCCGTTCATGATTTTGCCGATCTACAGCGTGATGAAAGGCATCTCGCCCACCTACATGCGGGCGGCAATCTCCCTGGGCTGCCACCCATTCGCCAGCTTCTGGCGCGTGTACTTCCCGCAGACCTACGCAGGCGTTGGTGCCGGCTGCCTGTTGGTGTTCATTTTGGCGATTGGCTACTACATCACCCCGGCCTTGCTGGGCAGCCCGAACGACCAGATGGTCAGCTACTTCGTGGCCTTCTACACCAACACCAGCATCAACTGGGGCATGGCCACGGCCTTGGGCGGCTTGTTGCTGCTGGCCACCGTGGTGCTGTACCTGATCTACAACTGGCTGGTGGGCGCCAGCCGCCTGCGCCTGAGCTAAGGAGACCGTTGCGATGCTGAGCCCTTATATGTCGCCCGTGGAACGGGTCTGGTTCTACAGCTTGCGGATCCTCTGCGGCCTGATCCTGTTGTTCCTGATCTTGCCGGTGCTGGTGATCATCCCGCTGTCGTTCAACAGTGGAAGTTTCCTGGTCTACCCGCTGCAAGGTTTCTCGCTGCACTGGTACCAGGATTTCTTCGGTTCGGCGGAATGGATGCGCGCCCTGAAGAACAGCATCATCGTGGCTCCGGCGGCTACAGTGCTGGCGATGGTGTTCGGCACGCTGGCGGCGATTGGCCTGACCCGGGGGCACTTTCCCGGCAAGGCGCTGGTGATGGCCCTGGTGATTTCGCCGATGGTAGTGCCCGTGGTGATTATCGGTGTGGCCAGTTACCTGTTCTTCGCGCCGCTGGGCCTGGGCAACAGCTTCTTCTCGCTGATCGTGGTGCACGCGGTGCTGGGCGTGCCGTTTGTGATCATCACCGTGTCGGCGACCTTGCAAGGGTTCAACCATAACCTGGTGCGGGCGGCGGCCAGCCTGGGCGCGTCACCGCTGACGGCGTTTCGCCGGGTGACCTTGCCGTTGATTGCCCCGGGGGTGATTTCGGGTGCGCTGTTCGCCTTTGCCACCTCGTTCGATGAAGTGGTAGTGACGCTGTTCCTCGCCGGGCCCGAGCAGGCAACCTTGCCACGGCAGATGTTCAGCGGCATCCGTGAAAACCTCAGCCCTACCATTGCCGCCGCAGCGACCTTGTTGATCGCGTTCTCGGTGGTGTTGTTGCTGACCCTGGAATGGCTGCGCGGGCGCAGCGAGAAACTGCGTACGGCCCAGGTCTAAAGCCAAACAGAGATCAAAATGTGGGAGC
>NZ_JACARK010000402.1:0-6231 GCF_013386655.1 Pseudomonas sp. K5002
GCACGCTGTGCCAGCCACGCGCGGCGCTCCACAACTGCCAGCCATCCTCGTCGCGACGCAGGCCACGGATCGACGAACGGTGAGTCAGCAGGATATGACGCGGCAATACCCAACCGGCATGGGCCAGGCACAACAAGGCGCCAAAGGCTCCGAACCACGGGGACACATCGAGAAACCACAGCGCACCCAGTGCGAACGCCTGGGCGAAAAGATAAGCCGCCAGCAACTGCCCGGAGGCGTGCCAGCGGCATTCGAACGTATTACTTGGGCTGGACACGATCCAGAATCATCCGAACCATGCGCTGCAGCTCCGGGTCTTCCGATTCGGCGCGTTCCATGAACCAGCCGAACATGTCCTGATCCTCGCATTCCAGCAGCTTGCGGTAGCAGTCGCGGTCGACGTCGTTGAGGTGCGGATAGACCTCCCTGACGAACGGTACCAGCAACACGTCCAGTTCAAGCATGCCGCGGCGGCTGTGCCAGTAGAGGCGATTGAGTTCTACATCTTCGACCATGGAGCGCTCCTCAAATAGAGCGCAAGTATACAGGCCGAAGCTGCCTGGAACAGTCGGCTTTGGTCGGCCATACGGAAACTATCCATTTGCCGGGCGCCCCTCTATGATGCACTCATGACTTTTTAACCTGCGATGACCCATGGCTGACTCTGCTTTTTTCTGCCCCCTGTCCCACGAAGGCGTTCTCGCCGTCCGCGGTTCCGACGCTGCCAAGTTCCTCCAGGGACAACTGACCTGCAACCTCAACTACCTGAGTGACACCCAGGCCAGCCTGGGCGCGCGCTGCACCCAGAAAGGGCGCATGCAGTCGAGCTTCCGCATCCTGCTGCAAGGCGATGGCGTGTTGCTGGCCATGGCCACCGAACTGCTGGAGCCACAACTGGCGGACCTGAAAAAGTACGCCGTGTTCTCCAAATCCAAACTCACCGACGAAAGCGCTGCCTGGGCGCGTTTCGGTGTGTCGGATGCCGATCAGGTACTGGCCGGCCTCGGCCTCCAACTACCCGCCGAGACCGACAGCGTGGTGCGCAGCGACGACCTGATCGCCATCCGCGTATCGCCGGGCCGTGCCGAACTCTGGGCCCCCGCCGCCCAAGCTCAAACCCTGCACAGCCAACTCGCCGCACAATTGCACGAAGGTGAACTGAACCAATGGCTGCTGGGCCAGATCCGTGCCGGTATCGGCCAGGTCATGCCCCAGACCCGCGAACTGTTCATCCCGCAGATGCTCAACCTGCAAGCCGTCGGCGGCGTCAGCTTCAAGAAAGGCTGCTACACCGGCCAGGAAATCGTCGCGCGCATGCAGTATTTGGGCAAACTCAAGCGTCGCCTGTATCGCCTGAGCCTGAATGCCGGCGAGCTGCCTGAGCCCGGCACCCCACTGTTTTCCCCGAATCACAACAGCGCCATCGGCGAGGTGGTGCTTGCCGCCCGTGCCGATCAGGCGATTGAACTTCTAGCGGTGCTGCAAGCCGAAGCAGCAGAGAGTGGCGATGTGCATGTAGGCACGCTGGAAGGCCCGGGCCTTCAGCTGCTCGACCTGCCCTACCAGCTGGACCGTGATCGCGAGATCCAGCGCTGATCGTCGTACCTTTTTGCTACACCCTAGAGATCTTGAATGAACAAGCTGGCGGAAAAAGTCCAACAGGCGTTGGTTGTGGCCATCGATAACGATGACCTGGTTCTGCCAACGCTGCCGGAAGTGGCCCTGAACATTCGCCAGGCCGCCGAAGACCCGGACATCAGCATCAGCCACCTGAGCAAAGTGATCGGCCGTGACACTGCCTTGTCGGCACGGCTGATCAAAGTGGTCAACAGCCCGCTGTTGCGCGCGACCCAGGAAGTCACCGACCTGCACACCGCCATCACCCGCCTGGGCACCAACTACAGCAGCAACCTGGCGATCGGCCTGGTGATGGAACAGATCTTCCACGCCCGTTCCGAAGTGGTCGAACAGAAGATGCGCGATGTCTGGCGGCGCAGCCTGGAAGTGGCCGGCGTGAGCTATGCGTTGTGCCGCAACCACAGCCAGTTGAAGCCTGACCAGGCGGCGCTGGGTGGGCTGGTGCACCAGATTGGCGTGCTACCGATCCTGACCTTCGCCGAAGATCACTATGAACTGCTGTCCGATCCGGTCAGCCTCGATCACGTGATTGAAAGCATCCACCCGTTGCTGGGGGACAAGCTGCTGCGGCGCTGGGACTTCCCGGAAATGCTGGTGAACCTGCCGGCGCAGTACATGAACCTTGAGCGCGACTCCGAGCGCCTGGACTATATCGACCTGGTGCAGGTCGCCGTGTTGTATTGCCACCGCGACACTGACCACCCGCTGGCCAGCGTGCCGATATTGACGGTACCTGCGATCAAGAAACTGCGACTCGACCCCTACAGCGACACCTTGCGCGCCGAGCTGGATGAAGCACGGTCGATGTTCTACTGATTACCCCGCGATAAAACTGACCCGCACTTTCAACCCCGCCAACTCTCCGTCATGCAAGCTGATCTGCGCCAGGTGTGCCCGGCAGATCTCGCCAACAATCGCCAACCCCAAGCCCGCCCCCAAGCCCTGCTGGCTGCGCCGATAGAAGCGCTCGAACACTCGGTCCCGCTCATCCAGCGGGATACCCGGGCCGTCATCTTCCACCTCAAGTACCGCCGGCGCCGTGACCCGCAGGATCACGTTGCCGCCTGGGGGCGTGTGGGCCAGGGCGTTGTCCACCAGGTTGCTCAACAACTCGTTCAACAAGGTGGGCTCGCCCCGCAGCCACACCGGTTCATCCGCCTCCAGCGCCAGGGCCACGCCACGCGCATGGGCCAGCGGCGCCATGGCCATGCCCAGCTCACGAGCCAACTGGCTCAGGTCCAGCAACTGGGCCCCGCCTTCGGCAATCGCCCGGGCGCCGTTTTCGATGCGCGCCAGCGAGAGCAATTGATTGGCCAGGTGAGTCAGGCGATCAGTGCCCTGGGCTGCGGTTTCCAGGGTGGTGCGCCAGGTAGCCGGGTCTTCGGCACGCAGGCCAAGCTCCAAGCGTGCCTTGAGCGCTGCCAACGGAGTGCGCAGCTCATGGGCGGCATCGGCAATAAACTGTGCCTGGCGCTCGAACTGCCCGCGCAGGCGTTCGGTGAAATGGTTGAGTGCATGTACCAGCGGGCCCAATTCATGCTGCACCTCCACCAGCGGCAAAGGCCGCAGGTCATCGGGCTGACGCTCTTCCACGGCCGTGCGCAAGCGCTCCAACGGCCGCAGCGCCGCACTCACGGCAAAGAACACCAACAACAATGCACCGATGGCCAGCATCCCCAGGCGCAGCAAGGTATCGGCCATCAGGCTGCGCGCCATCGCCACCCGCGCTTCGTCGGTTTCGGCCACGCGGATTTCCGCCATGCCGTTCATGTTCGGTTCGGAGACTGCCTTGAGCAGGCTGACCACTCTCACGTTCTGGCCTTGATACCTGGCGTTATAAAAGCGCGCCAGCGCCGGATAGTCATCGGTGCGTGGAGTACCCGGCGGCGGGCCTGGCAGGTTTTCGTAGCCGGAAATCAGCTTCTGGTGAATATCGTTGACCTGGTAGTAGATTCGCCCGGCGCTGTCGTAGGCGAACGTATCCAGGGCGACGTAGGGCACATCGGCACTCAAGGTGCCGTCGCGGTGGGACAGGCCGGCCGCAATGGTCCGCGCCGAGGCCAACAGCGTGCGGTCGTAAGCCGTGTCCGCCGCCTCGCGCCCATTCCAGTAAGCGCTCAAGCCGCTGGCAATCATCAACACCACCAGCAACAGCGCCAGGTTCCACAGCAGGCGCCAGCGCAGGCTGCTGGGCTTATGCATCGCGGGCTTCCAGCAGGTACCCCAGGCCACGGAAGGTGACGATGGCCACAGGCTGGCCATCGAGTTTCTTGCGCAGGCGGTGCACGTAGATTTCGATGGCATCGGGGCTGGCCTCTTCATCCAGGCCAAACACCTGGGAAGCCAGTTGCTCCTTGCTCATGACCCGGCCCGGGCGCGCGATCAGCGCCTCAAGCACCGCCTGCTCGCGGGAGGTCAGGGTCAGCAGTTCACCACCCAGGGTGAAGCGCCGCGTATCCAGGTCGTAAATCAGCACGCCACACGCCTGTTGCCGCTCACCGCCCAGCACGCTACGGCGCAGCAGCGCCTTGACCCGGGCTTCCAGCTCCGTCAGTTCGAACGGCTTGGCCAGGTAGTCATCCGCGCCCAGGTTGAGGCCATGCACGCGGTCCTTCACATCGCTGCGTGCGGTCAACATCAACACCGGCAGATTTTTTCCACGGGCCCGCAGGCGCGCCAATACTTCGAAACCGTCCATGCGCGGCAGGCCCACATCGAGAATCGCCACCGCGTATTCCTCGCTGCTCAAGGCCAGGTCCGCCGCCACTCCATCGTGCAACACGTCGACGGTCAAACCCGTGCTCTTGAGCGCCTGGGCGACACTTTCGGCTAGCTGCAGATGGTCTTCGACCAGAAGGACACGCATGGGTTTTTACCTCGTTCGGGGGTGGTCGGCGCCACGCTTTGCCGGGGAGTTTACAGGCGCGGCCTGCGCTGTGAAGCCCGAAAACATTGAAAGGCGACTGAAAGGTTAGTGAAAGCTTCGCCCTTTAGCATCCAGCCACGGTGGGTTTCGCCTGCCGAGCTATTTCACCCATAGCGCCCGAAAAACGCCTCGAAGCGTTTTCGCCAAAATAAGAACAATAACGGAGTACACCCACGATGCTGCGCACACAGCCGCCTGCTCGTTCTTCTCGTATCACCCAGACCGCCCTTGCCAGTGCCGCCGCCCTCGCCGGCTTTTCGCCCGCAGGCCAGGCCGCCTTTTTCGAGGACAGCACCGCCACCCTCGAAACCCGCAACATGTACTTCAACCGCGACTTTCGCGACGGCACCAGCGCACAGCAATCCAAGCGCGACGAGTGGGCCCAGGGCTTCATGCTCAACCTGCAGTCGGGCTATACCGACGGTACCGTCGGCTTCGGCGTGGATGCGCTGGGCATGCTCGGGGTCAAGCTCGACTCCAGCCCCGACCGCACCGGCACCGGGCTGTTGCCGACCCACGACGACGGCCGCGCCGCCAACGAATATTCCAAACTCGGCCTGACCGGCAAAGTGAAGATCTCCGCCACCGAGCTGAAGATCGGCGCGCTGATCCCCGAATTGCCGATCCTCAAGCCCAACGACGGGCGCATCTTGCCGCAGACGTTTGAAGGCGGCCTGCTCAGTTCCAGGGAATTCAAGAACCTGGTGTTCACCGGCGGCCGCCTGAACAAGGCCAAGGACCGCGACGACACCAACTACGAAGACATCGGCCTCAACAACAAGAACAGCCGCTTCCTCAGCGGCGCCACCGGCAAGCATTTCGACTTCGGCGGTGTGGACTACAAGTTCGCCGACAAGATCACCGGCAGCTACCACTTCGCCCAACTCGACGACGTGTACCGCCAGCATTTCCTCGGCCTCGTGGCCTCGCGCCCGATGGGCCCCGGCACCTTCGGCGCCGACCTGCGCCTGGCCGTCAGTGACGACACCGGTGCGGCGCGCGGCGGCAAGATCGACAACACCTCCCTCAACGGCCTCTTCAGCTATGCCCTCAATGGCCATAAGCTCAGCGCCGGTTACCAGCACATGTCCGGCGACAGCGCCTTTCCCTACGTGGACGGTAGCGATCCTTACCTTGTCAACTTCGTGCAGATCAACGACTTTGCCGGCGCCGAAGAACGCTCCTGGCAGGCCCGCTACGACTACGACTTCGCCAAGCTGGGGATTCCCGGCCTGAGTTTCATGAGCCGTTACCTGTCGGGTGACAACATCAAGCTCAAGAACGGCGAGACCGGCAAGGAGTGGGAACGCAACAGCGAGATCCGCTACGTGGTGCAAAGCGGCACGTTCAAGGACGTGGCCGTGCGTCTGCGCAATGCCACCTACCGTTCCAACTATTCGGCCCGTGATGCGGATGAAGTGCGCCTGCTGGTGAGCTACAGCGTCGCACTCTGGTAACAGCAACCTCATAACAACAATGATGGAGATGAACATGACCCTTTCACTGCGTAAATTTGCCCTGACGGCCAGCTGCATGCTGTTCGCCAGCCAACTGCTGGCCGCCGAGCCCAAGCGCCCGGAGTGCATCGCCCCGGCGTCCCCTGGCGGTGGTTTCGACCTGACCTGCAAACTGGCGCAGAGCGCGCTGGTCAACGAGAAACTGTTGAG
>NZ_JACARK010000403.1:0-1824 GCF_013386655.1 Pseudomonas sp. K5002
CACGTCCGGGTACAGGCCGATGCTGATTTCCGGCATGGCCAGGCGGCTGCTTGGCGTGACGATGCGCACGGCGGCGCTTTGCAGCAAGCCCATGCCACCGCCCAGCACATAGCCGTGGCCCCAGCAGATCAGCGGTTTGGGATAGGTGTGCAGGCGGTAGTCGAGGCGGTACTCCGCGGCGAAAAATTGCGCGGCCAGCGCCGGTACTTCGCCGGGATGTTCACGGCAGGCCTGGGCCAGGCTGCGGACTTCGCCACCGGCGCAAAAAGCCTTGGGGCCATTGCCGCGCAGCAGCACGCAGACGATTTGCGGGTCTTTGGCCCACGCGTCCAGGCGTTCGCTCAGGGCCAGGATCATCGGCAACGACAAGGCATTGAGGGATTTTTCCGCGTCCAGGCTGGCGATGCCAACGCGGGCGCCGCCGGTGCCAATCAGCTCTTCGAAGTGCAGGTTCATCATGACCTCAATCGATAAAGTGAAGGTTCAGTATGATCGCTTCGCAGGAAAGTGCGGTATCTGCGTCAGATCAATTGACAAGCAAGGTCGGCTTTCCTAGGGTTCGCCTCATTCTTTTGACTAGACAGCGTAACCATGACCACCGACGACCGTATCAAACTCGAACCCAGCTGGAAACACGCCCTGCGTGACGAGTTCGACCAGCCGTACATGGCCCAGTTGCGGGAATTCCTGCGCCAGGAGCACGCGGCAGGCAAGGAGATCTACCCACCCGGCCCGATGATCTTCAACGCACTCAACTCAACGCCCCTGGACAAGGTCAAGGTGGTGATCCTCGGCCAGGACCCGTATCACGGCCCGGGCCAGGCCCACGGCTTGTGCTTCTCGGTGCAACCGGGCGTGCCGGCACCGCCGTCGCTGGTCAATATCTACAAAGAACTCAAGCGTGACCTGAACATCGACATTCCCAACCACGGCTACCTGCAAAGCTGGGCCGACCAGGGCGTGCTGATGATCAACACCACCATGACCGTGGAGCGCGCGAATGCCAACGCCCATGCGGGCAAGGGCTGGCAGTTCTTTACCGATCGGATTATTGAAGTGGTGAGCGAGCATCAGCCGCACCTGGTGTTCTTGCTGTGGGGCGCCCATGCGCAGGGCAAGCAGAAGCTGATCGACGCCACCAAGCACCTGGTGCTGACGTCGGTGCATCCGTCGCCGTTGTCGGCCTATAGAGGGTTTATTGGCTGCGGGCATTTCAGCCGCACCAACAAGTTTCTTGAGCAGAATGGCGAGACGCCGATCGAGTGGCGATTGCCGCCGGTTTGACATAGCTCCAATGTAGGAGCTGTCTCGCTAAAGCTCGACAGCTCCTACAATTGAATGCCTCTTAGGCTTCAGATTTTGTCTGGCTGCCGGTTCCAGTGCCGAAACAACGGCTCCGCCAGAAACAGCACAAACAACAAACGCATCACCTGCATCGCCGTCACCAACGGCACCGACAGTTGCAGGGTTTCCGCCGTCAGGCTCATTTCCGCAATTCCGCCTGGCATCATGCCCAGTGTCAGCGAACGCAGGTCCAGATGTGTGAGTGCGCTCAAGCCCACAGCCGCCAGCGTCGCAATCAACATGGTCAACGCCGTACCGATCAACGTACGTCCCATGAACAACGGCGCGCGCCGGAAGAACTGCCGGTTGAAGTGGCAGCCCAGGCCGCTGCCGATCAGCCACTGGCCGATCTGGCTGCCGCCGTCGGGCAGCCCGATGTGCAAGTCCCAGGTAATGCTGGCGGCGGCACTGACCAGCAGCGGCCCGAACAGCCAGGGGTTTGGCTGACGCAAGCGCTGCCAGCCCCAGGCCACCAGTGCG
>NZ_JACARK010000404.1:0-766 GCF_013386655.1 Pseudomonas sp. K5002
CGCCGCCAGCGCGCCCGAACGGATATCCCGGGCGAAGGTGTCCACCAATGTCTTGTAGCGGGCGCGGGCCATAGGCGATGTATCCATGACAATTTTTTGATTGTCTTGATAGTGAATCATAGGATGCGCAGGACGCAACTTATCCCTATCGAGCCCTACACCCATGGAACGAACCACCCACCTCAACACCCGGGAAAACAACGCCAGCGGCTGGATCAACGGTTTGATCGGCGTGGTGATCTTCAGCGGCTCGCTGCCGGCCACGCGCCTGGCGGTGCTGGAGTTCGATCCGGTATTCCTGACCGTCGCCCGCGCCACCATCGCCGCCCTGCTCGGCCTGTGCCTGCTGTGGCTGTTCAAGGAAAAAACCCCGGCCCGCAGTCAGTTACTGCCCCTGGCAATCGTCGCGCTGGGCGTGGTGATCGGCTTTCCTTTGCTCACCGCACTGGCCTTGCAGTACGTCACCAGTGCCCATTCCATCGTATTTGTCGGCCTGCTGCCGTTAGCCACTGCGGTCTTCGGCGTATGGCGCGGCGGCGAGCGGCCCAAGTTGGTGTTCTGGCTGTTTTCGATCCTGGGCAGCCTTCTGGTGGTGGGCTACGCGGTTGCCCAGGGCCTGAGCGCCGCGCCCGCCGGGGATTTGCTGATGCTGTTGGCAATCCTGGTGTGCGGCCTCGGTTATGCCGAAGGAGCCAAACTCTCGCGCACCCTGGGTGGCTGGCAGGTGATCTGCTGGGCGCTGGTGATCGCGCTGCCGATTGTGGCC
>NZ_JACARK010000405.1:0-1839 GCF_013386655.1 Pseudomonas sp. K5002
GCAGACGCCAGCGCCGCGACCTACGCGCGCCTGAACGAAATCGCCGACACCGTACTGCGCGCCGGTTTCCCGGTGGTATTGGACGCGACCTTCCTCAAGCGAGAACAACGCGACGCGGCGGCCAAGATCGCCGAGGCCACCGGCGCGCCATTCCTGATCCTTGACTGCAATGCGCCACAGGCGGTAATCGCCGCTTGGCTGGCACAACGTCAGGCGGACAAGAACGACCCTTCCGACGCCACCCTGGCCATCATCGAAGAACAGCAGGCCACCCGTGACCCGCTCAGCGCCGAGGAGTTGCTGCTCAGCAAGCGCGTGGAGACCAATGAAAGCGGGACCCTGGACGCATTGGTGGCACATATTCGCCAGCGCCTGCCGGGGCTGTAAGAAATATTTCTTGGTCGTGCAGCCTTCCGGGGCTCACGGCCGAGAAATAGTGGCACTATAATGGCGCCATAATTCCAACACGGGAGTCGCCATTGTGAGCCAGCCGAAGCTACTTGATACCCCGCTGTACGCGCTTCTGCATAAAGATGATATCCGCGGCTTCAACCAGGAGCGTCCGAAAGACGGCACCATCGATATGCGCGGTGGCGACTTTCGCGGCCTGGACCTGCGCGACCTGAATGCCGAGGGCGTGGATTTCACCGACGCTTATTTCCGCTCCGCCGACTTGCGCGGCCTGGATTTGCGCGACTGCCCCCTGGAAGGCGCGAGCCTGGCGCATGCCCAGATCTCCGGCACTTATTTCCCCCCTGAGTTAAGCGCCGATGAGATCCTGATGTCCGTCAATTTCGGCACACGCCTGCGCTACCGCACTCGCTAAACCGCTGCATCGGCTCCCGGCTACGCACAGGGCGTACCGGGGGCTTCACCCTTTCCTACGCTAAAACCCCCGCCTGCCTTAGAAGCTTTTAGGTCGTTGCCGACCAAAGAACTACGCTTTTCCTACTGAGCGCTACACTCCTTTCAGGCTTGCCTGGTCACGATACCCACCGAACCATTCGGCCGTCGCAAGGAGGCTTGATGAATGATGAGCTGCAACACCTGAAAAACCTTGGCAAGACGTCGGCGCAATGGCTGCATGCGGTGGGCATCCACAGTGCGTCCGACCTACGCCGCCTGGGGGCAGTCGACGCGTACCGTGCCGTACGCACCCGCGGTTTCAGGGCATCCAAAGTGTTGTTGTATGCCATTGAAGGCGCGCTGATGGATGTGCACTGGAATGACATTCCCGTTGAACGCAAGGAAGCTTTAAATCGTCAATTGGACGCTCTGACCGCACGCCAAAAGAATTGAGACGCCAACTTGCACCCGCGTTTACGGGGATTCCAAGCAGAAGTTTGAGGAAATTCGAAGAGGCCGCAAAAACAAATGTTGACTCTCAAATGAGAATCGTTATGATTATCACAACTGGTCGCGAGATCAGCCGATAACTGAAAGACCATTGGTTCGGACTCTCAGATTATCTCCTCATCAGGCTAATCACGGTTATTTGACCCGGCTCTTGCCGGGTCTTTTTTTGCCCATAAAAAACTGCGGCGATTTTCAGCGGGCAATGATCAACGGATGACCGCGCTCCGGGTGCGGCTGCACCAACACATCCAGCCCGAATACCGCCTTCAGCGGCTCAGGCCGCAACACCTGTGCCGGTGTGTCCAACGCATGGGGCCGGCCATCCTCCAGTAACAGGATGCGATCACAGTAGCGCGCCGCCAGGTTCAGGTCGTGAAGGATCACCAGCACAGCCGCGCCACGGTCGGCAAAGCGGCGGATCGCCTGCAAGGTGGTGTGCTGGTGCAGCGGGTCAAGCATTGATGTCGGCTCATCCAGCAACAA
>NZ_JACARK010000406.1:0-3390 GCF_013386655.1 Pseudomonas sp. K5002
TTTAGCGGCTGGCTTGGCAGCTGGTTTTGCAGCAGCAGTTTTAGCCGCCGGTTTGGCAGCCGATTTAGCCGGTGCTTTTGCTGCAGGCTTGGCCGCAGCTTTTGCAGGTGCCTTGGCAGCGACGGCCTTGCTGGCTGGTTTTTTCGCCGCGCTGGCTGCAACAGCTTTAGCCGGAGCACGGGTGCTCAGCACTTTGCCTACAGCTTCCTTCACACGACCAACACCCTGGGCCAATTTCAGGCTCTCGGAAGCATCACGCTTGAGTTGGGAAATGTAGGTGCGGGTTTCGGATTGACGATCCTTGAGGGCGTCGAGCAAGTCCTCAAGTTCTTTGACGGCGTCCTTGGCCTTGGCTTGTGCCTTGGCTTTGCCAGCGGTCGCTGCGCCTTGCAGTTTGGTGCGGGATTTGTGCAGTTTTTCCTGAGCTTTGCCGCGTTGTTTTTCAAGCTTGGCGAGCAACTTCTCAGCATCAGCCAAGGCTTGTGAACAGGCGCTTTCCAAATGTTCGAGCAGGCTGCCCGAAAGTTGTTGGAGCAAATGCAACGGGGTATTTACAGGCTTCTGTTTGGCCGACATGGTTTACCTCCTGGCTGACGTGGGTGCGGCTCATACTAGCCCTCTGCTCTTACCGCCGCTAGGGCATGTTGACAGTATCGATTGGCTTGCGTTGCACCGCACGAAAATTCTTATTGATATAACGAAAATCCACGCCACTTTTTAAGCATTCACACTGGCATAATCCATCGCACTTTCGGTTGGAGAACGCCCATGTCGCGTTACCTTTTTTTAGTGTTGAGCGTGGTGCTTTGCGTGGCCAACGCAAGCGAGAAATCCCCCTCCAAAGATGACCACGACCTGGCCTACAGCCTGGGCGCGAGCCTGGGTGAGCGCCTGCGCCAGGAGATGCCTGGGTTGCAGGTAGAGGCGCTGATCGACGGACTCAAACAGGCCTATCAAGGTAAGCCACTGGCCCTGGACGACACACGCATCGAACAGATCCTTGCCCAGCACGAAGCACAAAACGCGCCGGACAATCGAGCACCACAAAGTGAAAAGGCACTCGCTGCCGAGCAACAATTTTTAGCCAGTGAAAAATCCAAAAGTGGTGTGCGTGAATTGGCAGACGGCATCCTGCTGACCGAACTGACCCCTGGCAGCGGGAAGAAACCGGCGGCCGATGATCGCGTGCAAGTGAATTATGTTGGGCGGTTACCCGACGGGACCGTCTTCGACAAGAGCACACAACCTCAGTGGTTTCGCCTGGACAGTGTGATCAGTGGCTGGCGCAGTGCGTTGCAACAGATGCCGGTGGGCGCGAAGTGGCGCCTGGTGATTCCATCCGACCAAGCCTATGGCGCTGATGGCGCAGGCGAACTGATCCCGCCTTATACGCCGCTGGTATTCGAGATCGAATTGCTCAAGGCGGGCGCCTGAGCCCAAACGAAAAACGGTGCGCAATGCGCACCGTTTTCTTGTGTCGGGGGGAGTCAGGCCTTAGCCGTCAACTCTTCCTTGTGAGCGTTGTGCAGCACTTCGATCAGGCAATCTTCCAGCTCGAAACGCTCGTGAAGCAAACCACCCAGCTCTTTGAATTTTTCTGCAACGCACTGGCCGGCATCACACAGGTCGTTGAACGCCAGCAGCTTCTCGGTGATGACATCGATGCGCGGGTAAATCGTCTCCGCCAAATCGAGGCCACGTTGATCGTCGAAAGCCTCGGCCTCTCTGGTCAACTGCTCGTAGATACCGAAGTGCCCCGCCGATACGTAGTCCACCAATACGCCGCAGAATTCCTGCAACGGCTTGCGGTTCTCGCTGAGCGCTTCGGGCTTGGCACCGAGAGCATCAAAGGCCCGAACCAGTTCGTGACGCGCTTTCAACCAACCATCGATCAGTTTGTGCACCCCACCCCAGCGTTCCTGAGCATTCTGACAACGTTCCAGCATGATGATCTCTCTTCCCTATAGGGGCGCCGCACGCTGCCCGCGCAACACTTCAAGGTTAAAGCGGCAACCGGGCAAAGGTGCATCGAACAGTCTGTTTCAATAACGCGTGCGGGCCAGATTATGCCCGCACGACTATGTCATCAAGGTACGCAGGAGAGAAAGTTCATACAAGTGTTTAATCCCTTCCTACAACCTGCGGTTACCTGTCAGTGCCGTGCAAGGCCAAAACGCTGGCTCAGCAGCAACCGCGAGAACTGCGCGATGCCAAGGATCAGCATCGCCACGAAGAACAGCAGGCTCCACTCGGGAATACTCAAGTCGAACAGCGTCCAGTTGATTTCCACGCAGTCGACGGTGCCCTTGAAGATCAAGGCCAACGTCTCTCTCAGCGACAGGTTCTCGATCATGGATTGAAGGCCGGGCCAACAGGCAGGCAACTGTTCCGGCGGCGTATTTTGCAGCAGCACCTGGCGTACGGCGGTAATGGCGCCCAGCACTGCACACCCCATGCTCGCCGCCCAATACAGGTAGATCCCGGACCGCTTCGGCCCATGAATCGCCGCCACGAGATTGATCAGCGTGAAGGCAGCCACAAGAATTCGTTGCACCTGGCACAGGAAACAAGGCCGCAAAAACGCGGCGTATTCCAGGTAAAAGGACGCGCCCAGCGTCAGCGCACCAGCCAGGAACGCCAGGAGGAACAGGGAGCGTGAGGGGGCCAAAGACATTGTTTATCCGCAACGCAAGAGATAGGTAGTTACGGTAGAGGAAAGACCTTACCCCTTTCAATACGCGCCAGAGCAGACGATTCCGCGAGAGCGTAGGGATATCCCGTCAGAAGGCGAGCGATTAAACGCGCGTCTACGTAGGAGTTTACTACAAGCCGTATTGACTACAGCTATTGGCGTTATTGAAGGGTTGGCCACCAGACAATTCTGAGGCAACCCTTACTCTGTTTCCTACTTCAAACCCGTGCCGGCACCGGCAGCGGTGACGCCAGCAAACGCTTGTCCAGCAAGCCCAGGCCTTCCTGGAACAACTGGTTGCTGCGCTCGGTGTCGCCCAACTGCGCCAGCAGGCGTGCCAGCTCGGCGCAGGCCTCAGGGTTGCGCTGCACCTGAAGGCTGCTTTCAAGGTAATCCCGCGCCTTGCCCCACAAGCTGTTTTGCAGGCACAGGCGCCCCAGGGTCAGCAGCAGGCTGGCATCGCCTGGATGGTCCTTGAGCCAGCCTTCGGCGAACTTCAACTGCTTCGCCGGATCGCTGCCACGCAGCAGCCCGTAGAGCCGGATCAGATGACTGTCGTACTCGCGCTTGAGGGCACCGCGCAGCACTTCTTCGGCCTTGGCGTCCGCGCCCAACTGGCGCAGTTGTTCGGCGTACGCCAGCACCAGTTGCGGCTCCTGGCGCTGGGCCGAAGTCAGTTGTTGCAAGGCCAGCTCCAG
>NZ_JACARK010000407.1:0-533 GCF_013386655.1 Pseudomonas sp. K5002
CGGCGCGCCCTATGGCTTGCGCCTGCTGGACTGCCTGGTGCGCGAAGACCGCGAGGTGCACTTCCTGATCTCCAAGGCCGCGCAACTGGTGCTGGCCACCGAGACCGATGTGGCGTTGCCGCCCAAAGTGCAGATGATGCAGGCCTTCCTCACCGAGTACACCGGTGCGGCGGCGGGGCAGATCAAGGTCTATGGCAAGGAAGACTGGATGTCACCGGTGGCGTCGGGCTCCGGTGCACCGGCCGCGATGGTGGTGGTGCCGTGTTCCACCGGGACCCTGTCGGCGATTGCCACGGGCGCCTGCAACAATCTGATCGAGCGCGCGGCGGACGTGACCTTGAAGGAGCGTCGCCAGTTGATTCTGGTGCCGCGCGAAGCGCCGTATTCGAGCATCCATCTGGAGCACATGCTCAAGCTGTCGAACATGGGCGTGACTATCTTGCCGGCGTCGCCGGGCTTCTATCACCAGCCGCAGACCATCGATGACCTGGTGGACTTTGTGGTGGCGCGGATTCTCAACCTGCTGAACATTC
>NZ_JACARK010000407.1:568-7018 GCF_013386655.1 Pseudomonas sp. K5002
CCAGGACATGCTGCCGCGCTGGGGCGAGCACCATTTGAGCAGTGATGAATAAACTATTGATGGTGCTGCTGGCGCTGCAACTGACCGGGTGTGCGACTGCGCGAACCCTGGACGCAGCCCAGCCCGGCGCGCCGGTGGTGTATGCCGGCACGCGGCTGGACATGTATGCGATTCAGGGCGGGTGCTGCGCGATGGACCGTTTTGGGGCCGAGGCGCCGAGCTATCCCCATGTCGACCTGCCGGCCAGTGCCTTGCTCGACACGCTGCTGTTGCCGCTGTCGGTGCTGACGGTGCTGGGGGTTGGGTTTAACGCGACGGGCGGGCTGTAGTACTTAATCCCAGTATTAACAGAAATCCAATGTGGGAGCGGGCTTGCTCGCGAATGCGGTGGATCAGTCACTGTATCATTGACTGATCCACCGCATTCGCGAGCAAGCCCGCTCCCACATTTGGATGGTGTCCTGCCTGGAATTACGTGTTATTTGCCGAGCTTGCGCAGCTCGTCCGACTCTATAACCCGCACCCCATCCTGTTCTTCCAGCGCCAGTCGCCACATCGCCCGCGCCAGTTCGCACACTTCAATGCCGTGGTACTTGCCCGGAATCAGCCGCGACAATGGCCCGGCCAGTTGCTCGGCCAGCCGCGGTTCCAATCGCTCACCCAACAACAGCGAAGGTCGGACGATGGTCAACTGCGGCCAATCCTGGGCTTTCAACGCCTGTTCCATCTCGCCCTTGACGCGGTTGTAGAAGATCGAGGATTTCGGGTCGGCACCGATTGCGCTGATCACGATCAGGTGCCGCGCCCCCATTTCCCGGGCGCGCTTGGCAAAGGCCACGACCATGTCCAGGTCGACGGCGCGGAACGCTTCTTCGGAGCCGGCCTGCTTGATGGTGGTGCCCAGGCAGCAGAAGGCGATGTCCACCTGGCCGCTCAGTTGCGGCAGGAATACTGCAGGGTCGCCCACCGGGTTTTCCAGGTGTGGATGCTCGGCCAGAGGCTTGCGGCTGGGTGCCAGCACGCGGGTCACGGTCGGCTCGTTGAGCAGGCGGTCCAGCAGGTGCTCCCCGGTCAAGCCGGAGGCTCCGGCGAGCAAGATATGCTGAGGCGTCAGGTACATGATGTTTCCCCCTTGATACAGATTCAGCTTAGTTGCTCTTGGCTTCCTTGCTATTCATTGAGACGCTTTCGAGCGCCTTTCGTGCCTGCTGTTTGCGTAATAATTGCCAATGGGCAATTACGCCTTTGGGGGCCCAGATCTGCGGTTCGGAGGCTTCGAAGTTGTCCGCCTGTTCGCGTTCGGCCACGTGGGTCTGTGCCAGCTTGAAGGCTTGCTGCAAGTCGTCGGTCTGGTTGAAGGCCTGGGCGAAGAGGGCGTCGCCGAAGTAGGTGAAGTCGGCCTCTTCGGAGCAGCCGAACGACACCCGATCGGCCCGTGAGGCGGTCATGATCAGGGTGTGTTCGTCCTTCAGGGCCGGGATGAACCCGCCGGAGTAGCAGGCCGAAATCACGATGATCTTGTCGCGGTTCTTCAGCGGTGCCAGCACGGCGGCCAGCTCATCGGCCGGCAGGTCGGCCAGCTCCATGCGCGGCTGGTCGAGCACCAGTTCGTGCTCGTGGGTGCCGTGGCTGGTCAGGTAGATAAACACCAGGTCTTGCGGGCCACTGCGTTCGGCCAAGGTCTGGACTGCGCGGCGCAGGCTTTCGCGAGTGGCCATCGGGCGGTCGGCAATATGGTCGCGATGGTTCACCAGGCGGATCTGGCCGTAGGCGCCGAAGCGCGTGGCGAGCATGTTGCTGACGTAGTCGGCTTCGCGCAGGAACACGCTTTGTTTGCCGTCGCCGGCCACCACCAGGGTGTACAGCTCCACCCCCGATTTGGACGCGGGCACGGCGGCGAGGGCGGCATCCAGCAAGTGGCCCTGTGCAAACAGGCCGATTTCCAGCGGGTCAGGCAACAATTTGCCCTCGGCGTCGCGCACGCGCATGCCGTTGACCCAGGTGCCGGCCTGCACGGTGCCGTCGGTGAGCACCAAAGTGCCACGACCTTGATAGCTGTCGCTGTCGAAGCCGCCAATATAGAAGCTGCCGTCGGTGAGGTTCAGGCGGCCTGTGCCTGTGAAGCGCCAGTCGACGAACTGGCCGACGTAGTGGCTGCCATCGACGCCGATCAGTTCGCCCTTGCCGCTGAGGGCGCCTTCCTTGAATTCGCCGATCCATACGTCGCCGTCGGCGTTTTCGTAGCGGCCCTTGCCGTTGAGCTGGTTTTGTTTGAAATGGCCGATGTACATGTCGCCGTCGGCGCTGTTGAAGGTGCCGTTGCCCTCCAGCTGGCCATCGACGAAGCGGCCGCTGAACTGGTTGCCGCTGTCGTCGTTGCGCTGGCCTTCGCCGTTGGGCTTGCCGTGGGCGAACTGGCCCTGGTACTGGCTGCCGTCGGCCAGCTCGAGGCGGCCGAGGCCGGAATACTGGTCGTCCTTGAATTCGCCGCGATAGGTCATCTGCCCCTCTTTGAGGGTGCCTTCGCCGTTGCGCTTGCCTTGTTTGAAACCGCCGACGTAGCTGTTGCCCGACGTGGTCAGGCTGCCCTGGCCGTCGAACAGGCCCTGCTGGAACTGGCCTTTATAGACCTCGCCGTTGCTGCCATGCCATTCGCCCTGGCCGTGCCACTGGCCTTTATCGAACTGGCCCGCGTACCAGCTGCCATTGGGGTAATCCACCCGGCCCTGGCCTTGCAGCAAGCCATTGACCACATCGCCACGGTAACGACCGCCATCGGGCAGCCGCGCATCGGGCGGCAACAGCGATTCGCCGTCGCCGCACGCGGTGAGCAACAGGACAAGAGCAAGGGGAGCGAGTGGGCGCATAGCGGGATCCGGATAATTGAGCGCCGAGTATGCCGCAGCTGCGAGATCTATACATAAATTTACATGAATTGTGGTGAGCGGACGGGCTCACCACAGCCAGGTTTCAGACGAAGCAGAGTGACAACGATTCTGCAATGTAGGCCGGTTTTTCCTGGCCATCGATTTCCAGGGTGCAGGTGGCTTTAAGCAACCATTGCCCAGGTTTTTTCTCGGTGGCGTCGGTCAGGGTCACGGCCAGGCGCACCCTGGAGTCGACCTTCACGGGCTGGATGAAGCGCACGCTGTCCAGGCCATAGTTGACCGCCATCTTCAGGCCTTCGGGCATGATCAGGATGTCTTCGATCAGCTTGGGTATCAGCGACAGCGACAGGAAACCGTGGGCGATGGTGCCGCCAAACGGGGTCTGGGCGGCTTTCACCGGGTCGACGTGGATGAACTGAAAATCGCCGGTGGCTTCCGCGAACAGGTTGATACGTTCCTGGTCGATGGTGAGCCATGCAGAACGTCCCAGTTCCTTGCCGACATATTCTTTGAGTTGCGCTACGGGTACTGAGGGCATTGCGACTCTCCTTCTTTGCTCGGTTGGCTTCATCGTTTTTGTAGTTTTGGACAGGTCCAGAGAACCAATGTAGATCATCACGGGCACTTGGCCCGGTCAACCCACCATGCTTTTGGCGAATGCCGCTCCATAGAGGCAGCGTGCTTATAATGCCGACACGCTTTTGGGGGGAAGAACGGATGCTGTTACGCGGTCTGACATGGCTGGTGCTGTTTCAATTGCTCGGCACGGCGATCAATCATTTGTTTGTCCCGGTGCTGCCGGGGCCGATTATCGGGCTGCTGCTGATGCTGGCCTTCCTGGTATGGCGCGGCGAAGTCGGTGAGCCCCTGAGCCTGGCGGCCAGCAGTCTGCTGCGTTATTTGCCGCTACTGCTGGTGCCGCCTGCGGTCGGTGTGATGGTGTATGCCAAGGACATTGCCGCCGACTTCTGGGCCATCGTCGGCGCGCTGGTGCTGTCGCTGGTGATCGCCATGGGCTTTGTCGGCGTGCTGATGCAGAAACTGGTCAAGCGCCAGGCGCAGCGGGAGGACGGCCAATGACACTGGACTGGCAGGGCGCCTGGGCCGCCGTGATTCATCACCCGTTGTTCGGCATCGGCATCACCCTCGGCGCCTATCAGCTGGTGCTGGCCGGTTTCGAGAAAACCCGCTGGATTTTCCTGCAACCGGTGCTGGTGTCGATGCTGTTGGTGATCGGCGTGTTGCTCGGCTGTGGCCTGACGTACGTCGAGTACCGCAAGAGCACCGAGATCATGAGCATCCTGCTGGGCCCGGCGACGGTAGCCCTGGCGGTGCCGCTTTACCTGAATCTGCGACGAATTCGCCAATTGTTCTGGCCGATTTTTACTACGCTGGTGGTGGGAGGCGTATTGGCCACCGGCCTGTGCGTGCTGTTGGGCTGGTGGTTTGGCGCCGAACACATGATGCTGATGACCATGGCACCCAAGTCCGTGACCTCACCGATTGCGATGCTGGTGGCCGAGCAGATCGGCGGCGTGGCGGCATTGGCGGCGGTGTTCGTGCTGATCACCGGGGTGATCGGCGCGATGATCGGTCCGGCGTATCTGTCACGGTTGGGCGTGCACAGCCCCGAAGCGCGCGGTATGGCGCTGGGCATGACCGCCCACGCCGTAGGTACGTCGGTGGCCTTGCAGGAAAGCGAAGAGACCGGCGCCTTTGCGGCGCTGGCCATGAGTCTGATGGGCGTGGCCACGGCGGTGTTCCTGCCGTTGGCCGTGTCGCTGGTTATTTAAGTCGGGTTTAAGGAAACCTTTATGAGTCTGGCGCTTTTCCCGCTCAATACCGTGCTGTTTCCCGGGTGCACCCTCGACCTGCAGCTGTTCGAGGCGCGTTACCTGGACATGATCAGCCGCTGCATGAAAAAGGGCGAAAGCTTTGGCGTGGTGTGCATCCTCGACGGCAAGGAAGTGGGGCTGGCGCCGGATGGCTATGCGTTGATTGGCTGCGAGGCGCTGATCCGCGACTTCAAGCAGCAGGACAATGGCCTGCTGGGGATTCGGGTCGAGGGTGGCCGGCGTTTCCGCGTGCGTGATGCCGGTGTGCAGAAGGACCAGTTACTGGTGGCCGAGGTGCAATGGCTGCACGAGCATCCCGAGCAACCGCTGGAAGAGGAAGACGCTGACTTGCTGGCGTTGCTTCATGCCCTGGCCGAGCATCCGATGGTGGCGTCCCTGGATATGGGCACCCACGCCGATGGCCAGCAAGCCCTGGGCAATCAGTTGGCCTATCTGCTGCCCTTTACCGAGGCTGACAAGATCGACCTGTTGCAACTCGATGACCCGCAACAGCGCCTGGACGCGATCCAGTTGCTGCTGGATGAGTTGCAGGGCGAGCTGTTCACCTGACCCGCGAGTGTCACTCGGACTTGTCCTTCCCGGTCTTCAGATTTTCCGTGGTTGTCCTGATCCCGTTGCCTGAAATAGTTGGCAGTCACGTAACGATGACCAGGGGGAAAGGATGATTCGGCTTTCGCAATCGGAGCAAGTCGTGTGGGATGCGTTTTTTATGGCCGTCACCACGCAAATTCTTCATATGAACGACGGTCGCGGCGCGGAGTACATCGCCGAACGCGCCGCGGAGATGGCTGACGAAATGCTTCTGGAGCGGCGCGAGCGCAGCGTCGAACGCCGCGCTGCACCCCTGGATTGGCTGGGGCCTGCCTAGTAGGCATACCTCAGCAGCGCGTGGGAAGTGCCGGTAAACGCAATGAACCCGAGCACCGCGCCACACACCGGCAGGATCAGCCACCAGACTCTCGGCGGCATCGGTGGCAATAGGCTGCGGTGCTGGCTTAACGTCAGGCTGAAGGCGCACACCGTCATTGCCAGCAGGGTGCCGGCCAGGATGTCCGTCGGCCAGTGTGCACCCAGGTACACCCGGGAAATCGCGATGGTGGCGGCGGGAATGCAGCCAAGTACCAGCCAGGTCAGGCGCAGTCGTGTCGGTTGACCGCGACCGGCAAGCACTGCCAAGGCCAGGAAGAATGCAAACGAGCCGGACGCATGGCCGCTGGGCATGCTGAAGCTGGTGAGCGGGTCGGTCAGCACTTCGGGGCGCATCCGCGCAAAAAACAGCTTGGTCCCGGTATTGATCAGCGCCGCCCCCAGCAGGGTGGCGCCGACAAAGATTGCCTGGCGCCATTGCCGTGCCACCACCAGCAGGCCGGTCAGCACCGCGCTGGCGACAAACATCTTCTTGAACTCGCCGAGCTGGGTCACCATCACCATCGCCCGGTCGATCGCCGGGCCGCGGTGTTCCTGCACCAGTGCCATCAAGCCCTGGTCAAAGTCGTTGAGGTAGGGATAGCCGATAAACAACGCGATCAACAGTGTGCCGCCAATGCAGCCAATCCATAGGGTGGCGCGCCGATGGCCACGCAGGCTGCTGTTGAGGCTTACGCCGATCAACACTGCGAGACAGGCGGCGACAATTCCGGCCTCCGGCCAGAAGCCTTCGGGCAATGGCAGGCGGAAGGCCGCGCCGGTGGCCCAGCCCGGCAACA
>NZ_JACARK010000408.1:0-8017 GCF_013386655.1 Pseudomonas sp. K5002
TGGCAACGACATCAGCCTGCAGCTCAACCGCCTGGGCCAGAGCAACGGCGAACAAACCCCCGACGGCCTGACCGCCGTGCTCGGCAAAATGGCGGCGGGCGCCGGTGTGCCGGACCAGCTCGCGGCATTGGCTGCGCTGGGCGACGAGCCGTTCGAGTTCATCTGCATGCCCTGGGCCGACACCACCAGCCTCAACGCCTGGCAAGCGGTGATGGATGACAACAGCGGTCGTTGGTCGTGGGCCAAGCAACTGTTCGGCCACGTCTACACCGCCAAGCGCGGCACTATCGGCACCCTGGTGGCGGCCGGGCAAGGGCGAAATGACCAGCACGTGACCATCCAGGCCATGGAGCCGGGCGTGCCGCAACCGTTCTGGGTCCAGGCCGCAGCATTGGCTGCACGCACGGCGGTGTTCATCTCTGCCGATGCCAGTCGTCCGACCCAAAGCGGTAGCTTGCCGGGCCTCGATCCGGCCGACGCGAGCGAGCGCTTCACTCTGACCGAGCGCCAATCGCTGCTCAACTACGGCATCGCCACCGCTTACTACGAAGGCGGTTACGTGCGCATTCAGCGGGCGATCACCACTTACCAGAAGAACGCGTTCGGCCAGGCGGACAATTCCTATCTGGACAGCGAAACCCTGCACCAGTCGGCCTTTATCGTGCGCCGCCTGCAGAGCGTGATCACCAGCAAGTACGGGCGCCACAAACTCGCTGCTGACGGCACGCGCTTTGGCGCCGGCCAGCCGATCGTCACCCCGAGCACCATCCGCGGTGAGCTGATTGCCCAGTACGCCAAGCTCGAACTGGAAGGCCATGTGGAGAACGCCGAGCTGTTCGCCGAGCACCTGATCGTCGAGCGCGACAGCCAGGACCCGAGCCGGGTCAACGTGCTGTTCCCGCCGGATTACGTCAACGGGCTGCGGGTGTTCGCGCTGCTCAACCAGTTCCGTTTGCAGTACGACGCGGCGGTGTAGGCCCCGCGCTTTTCGCAACTGATTCCAGCCCGCCGAGTGCGGGCTTATTTTTGGGAGAAACATCATGGGTCAACTGATTGCGGGCACCTGCTACGTCAAAGTGGACGGCGCTCAACTGACCATCAACGGCGGCTGCGAAGCACCGTTGATGGCCGTCAAGCGGGAAACCGTGGTGCCGGGTTTCTATAAGGAAACCGACATCACCCCGTCTTTCAAAGTTACCGCGCTGCACACGCCGGACTTTCCATTGAAGCAACTGATCGCCGGCACCGACATGACCGTCACCTGCGAATTCAACAACGGCAAGGTCTACGTGCTGGCCGGTGCCTACCTGGTGGAAGAGCCGGTGGCCAAGGGCGACGATGCCGTGATCGAGCTGAAATTCGAAGGCATCAAGGGGACCTGGCAATGACCGATACGGTGAAGCTGCAAGCGGCCATCGAGGCCCACGGCGAGTCATTGACCGAACTCACCCTGCGCCGCCCGACGGTGCAGGAGGTGCGGGTAATCAAGGCGCTGCCGTACAAGATCGACAAGGGCGAAGACGTGAGTCTGGACCTCGACGTCGCCGCCAAGTACATCGCGGTGTGCGCGGGTATTCCGCCGTCGTCGGTCAACCAGCTCGACCTGGTGGACTTCAACGCGCTGAGCTGGGCCGTCGCCGGTTTTTTCATGAGTGCGGCGCAGGCTCCGTCGCCGAGCTGATTGCGGTGGCCTATGACCTGGCCTGGTTCTGGAAGGTTGATCCCGAACAGATGCTGGCCAGGCCTTTGGATACGCTCCGGGAATCCCTGGAGCATGCGCAACGGATCAATGCGATGCAGCAGGTGCAGTGATGGCAGAAGCTCAGAAAGTAGAAAGTACCGCCGTGCGCCTGACCGGGATCGACCAGCTGTCGCCCAAGCTCGCTGCGCTTCAGGCCACGGTCGGGCGCTTCAGGCAGAACCTGGAACAGACGGGCCTCGGCAAGCTGGATATCGCCGGTTTGGTAAAGGGCGGTGGGCTGGCGGCACCGTTTATCAGCGGTATCAAATCGGCGCTGGCGTTCAAGGCTGAGGTCGGCGAGGTCAATGCCGCCGTGGGGCAGGGCGTTACCGAAACGGCGGCGCAAGGGCTGAAGGATTTCAACGCGTCGCTGGACAAGGTGTCGGTGGCGTTTGGTACTGCGCTGTTGCCGGCCGTCACGGCGGTGGTGGTCGGGTTGGAGCCGTTGCTGACGACGGTGGCCCAGGTGCTCACCGAAAATCCGCAACTGGTGCAGGGCCTGGCTGCCGGCGCAGTAGCGTTTACCGCGATGCAGGCGGCCGTCACCGGCGTGTCTCAGGCACTGGGCTTGATGCAGCTGCTGCTCAGCGCCAATCCGATAGTTTTGGTGGCTGTAGGCATTGCCGTGGCGGCAGGCTTGATCGTTGCCAACTGGAAGCCGATTTCGGCATTTTTTGTCGGGCTCGGCGAACGGGTGATGGCGGCGATTGGAACCTTGGGCGAGTTTTTCCAGACGGTCTTTGCGTTTCGTCCGCTGGAACAGGTGATGCGCTTGTGGGGGCCGATCACAGGCTTTTTTGCCGGGTTGTGGACGTCGCTGAAGGTGATGGCGCAGCCCTTGGTCGGCTTTTTCACCACACTGTTTTCCTGGTCGCCAATGGGTTTGATCGTCAACAACTGGACGCCGTTGAGCGGCTTTTTTGCGGCCCTCTGGGACTTGCTCAAGGCGCTGAGTGTGCCGGTGGTCGAGTTCATGAAAAGTCTGTTCAGTTGGTCACCCCAAGGGCAAATCATTGCCAACTGGGGTGTGATCAGTGAGATGTTTGCGGCGATCTGGAGTGACTTCAAACTCACCGCGCTGGCGGCTTTTACCATCGTCAGCAGTTACTTCGATTGGTCGCCCCTGGACAAGGTTTCTGCCGTCTGGGGTAGCGTCAGCGGTGCATTCGCCTCCATCTGGGGCGATATCAAGTTGCAGGCCCAGGACGCCTTTGTAGTGTTGAGTGGCCTGTTCGACGACTGGCATCCGATGGAGCAACTTGAAGCCATGTGGGCACCGGTGCTGAGTTGGTTCACGGCGCTATCGGAGAAGCTTGCGGTGATCACCGCACCGATTCGCAAGCTGTTCAACGGTGGGCTGGGTGAGGTGATCAACCAGGCGACCGGCAGTGTGCTGGAGTTGACCACCGAGCAACAGGAACGTAATGCCGAAAGCGCGCGCGATCCGTCCTGGTTCCGCAAGGGGCCTGGCTTGGTATCACCGCTGGCGTCCAGCTCCAGTTCGCTGCTGCAACAAACCGCTGCCAACAACCGCACGCAGCTCAACGGCGATTTGCGGGTGAGCTTCGACAATGCACCGGCGGGCCTGCGGGTCGACCAGCCCAGAACCAACCAGCCCGGCCTGAGCGTCACCCCACGTGTCGGCTACCGTTCCCTGTCCCTTGGAGGCTCCAATGAGCTGGCGTGATCGTTTGTTGCCGGCGTCGTTTCGTGGCGTCGGGTTTTGGGTTGACCAGGCGAAAGTCCCGGTCGGCAAGAAGGGCCAGTTGCACGAATACCCTCAGCGCGACCTGCCTTTTTTTGAAGGGCTGGGCCAACAGTCCAGGGTGCATGAGCTGACGGCATTTGTAGTGGGCGAGGATTGCCTGGAGCAACGCGACAAGTTGCTCAAGGCCCTGGAGGAGGGGGCCGGCGAGCTGGTGCACCCGTGGCTTGGACGGTTGCAGGTCAAGGTCGGCGAATGCGAGATGACCCAAACCCGCCAGGACGGCGGGCTGGTGACCTTTGCCCTGAAGTTCTATCCCGACGAACCTTTGAAGTTTCCCACTACGGCGGTCAATACCCGCCAGCTGTTGCTGGTGTCGGCCGACAGTTTACTGGGTTCGGCGGTGCTGCGCTTTGAGCAGGCCGTCGCACTGGTGAAGCAGGCGCGGGTGGGCATCCAGGCGTTGCGCAATGGCCTGGCAGAGGTTTACCAGGTAATTGAGCAGCAATTTGCCCCACTGATTCAGTTGTATGGCGACCTGAATGCCTTGGTCAAAGCCATCAAGGAAGTGCCCAAGGAATTGAGCACCGAGTTCAAGGGCTTGCTCGGCGATGTGAAGGAGTTGAAGGCATTTGCCCGCAACGGCTATCGCGGCATGTTGGCCAACCTCTCGCAGCAGGTGGAAGCGGCTCGCACTATCGACGTGCCGAAGCTGACCACCGGCAAGGACAGCGTGGCGGCGGTGCAAGCCACTGCCAACCTGGTACAGGACGCGTTGTGGGTGAAGATCGCCCATTGGCTGGCGGACGTACCGGTGGCGACAAAAGCGGTGACCCTCAGTACCACGCCATCCCTGGCGCAACAGGCGGCACAGCCGGTGCAGCGCCGCGAAGTGCCGGTGGCCGACGATGTGCTGGTGCTGCGTGACCTTCTGAACGAAGCCATGTGGCAAGCCGCATTGAAGGCCGACGCCGGGCACTATGTTGCGCTGAACGACCTGCGCCAACAGATGTTCGCGCATCTGACGGCGGTGGCTTCGTCCGGTGTCCGGCTGGTCAATCTGACGCCGATGCGCAGCATGCCCGCCTTGCTGTTGGCCTATCAGCGGTTCGGTGACGCGACGCGAGTGGGCGAGGTGGTGCAGCGCAATCGGGTGGCCCATCCGGGCTTCCTGCCACCGGCGGACCTGCAAGTGGTCAGGGAGTAACCCATGAACGAGTTGGACAATGCCGTCACCCTGACCGTGGACGGCCTGGATTATGGCGGCTGGAAAAGCGTGGAAATCAGCGCCGACCTGGAGCGTCAATTTCGCACCTTCACCCTCAACATCACCTGGCAATGGCCCGGGCAAACCCTGGCGGCGCCGATCAAGCCCGGCGCCCGTTGCCAGGTACGCATCGGTTGCGACCTGGTGCTCACCGGCTTTGTGTTCAAGGCGCCCATCAGTTACGACGGCCGACAGATCAGCCTGAGTATTCAGGGCGGTTCAGTGACCCAGGACCTGGTGGACTGCGCAGCGATAAACCAGCCCGGCCAGTGGCGCGGGCAAAGTGTGCTGAGCATCGTCCGGGCGCTGACGGCCACCTATGGCGTGGAGGTGCACAGCGAGATTGCCGAAACCGCGCGCCTGCATACCCACAGCATCGTGCCCGGGGAGACGGTATTTCAATCCATCGACCGCTTGCTGACGTTGTATCGGGTGTTCTCCACCGACGATGCGGATGGGCGCCTGGTATTGGCATCGCCCGGTAGTGCAGGGCGTGCGAATGACAGCCTGGAGCTGGGCCAGAACATCCTTTCGGCTAACGCACCGATGGACTTCAGCTCGGTATTTTCCGAGTACCGCGTCATCGGCCAGCACAAGGGCGATGATCAGAAAAGTGCAGCGGCGGTCAGTGAGGTTTCAGGGATTTCCCGGGATGAAAAAGCCACGCGAAAACGCGTCACGGTGATCAGCGAACCGACGCAGTTGACCCCCGAGCTGGCCCAGCAACGCGCCGACTGGGAACGCGCCACCCGTACCGGAAAAGCCCTGACCACCACCTACACCGTGCAAGGCTGGCGGCAGTCCAACGGCGATTTGTGGCGCCACAACCTGTTGGTGCGGGTGATCGATCCGGTGCTGGGCTTTGACCAGGACATGCTGATCTCCAAGGTCACCTGGTCGCTCTCCGACCAAGGTTCGATCACCACCCTACAGGTGGCGCCGCCGTCCACCTTTAATGCCAATCCGTTGCCATCCGCTTAACCACCAAGGAATTTCCATGAGCTTACTGACTCGCCTGCTGGCGCGCGGCACTGTCGTGCTCGCCCACTCGGCCACCAAGCTGCAATCGCTGCAAATGCGCCTGACGGCAGGCGAAGTGAACGACGACATGGAGCACTTCGAACCCTACGGTTTTACCAGCAACCCTCTGGCGGGTGCTGAAGGCATCGCCACCTTCCTGGGCGGTGACCGCTCCCATGCCATCGTGCTGGTGGTGGCCGACCGTCGCTATCGCTTGCAGTCCCTGGCGCCGGGTGAAGTGGCGATCTATACCGACGAAGGCGACAAAGTTCATTTCAAGCGCGGGCGGGTAATCGACATTGAAACCGGCACCTTGAATATCCGCGCCAGCCAGGCGGTGAACATTGATACGCCGACCCTGACCCAGAGCGGCAAGATCATCTCCCAGGGCGACCAGATTGCCGGCGGCATCAGCCAGATCCAGCACGTGCATGTGGGCGTCCAGCCCGGCAGCGGCCAGACCGGTGCGCCGGCGGGAGGCCAGTGATGTTCGTCTCCGACAACCTGAAAAAGGCCCTGACCCGCTCGGTGCTGATCAGCCTGTTCACCTGGCGCCGTGCCGCGCCGGATGACCCTGTTGACGATGACGAGCGCTTCGGCTGGTGGGGCGACAGTTTTCCCAGCGTGGCCGACGACCGTATCGGCTCAAGATTGTGGTTGCTGCGCCGGGTCAAGCTGACCCACCAGACGCAACTGGACGCCGAATTCTATGCCCGCGAAGCCTTGCAATGGCTGATCGACGACGGGCATTGCAGCGCCATCGAAGTCCTCAGTGAGCGCCTCGACGCCCAGCGGCTCAACCTGCGCACGCAGCTGACCCTGGCCGATGGCGAGCGCCTGGACATCAACCCTGATAACAGTTGGCAGGTGATCTATGCCGTTTGAAACCCCTTCGCTGCCGGTGCTGATCAAACGCACCCAAAGCGACCTGGCCAGCGATTCGCTGCGCCAGTCCGATGCCCAGGTCCTGGCGCGCACACTGAGTGGTGCGGCGTTCGGCCTGTACGGTTATCTCGATTGGATCGCTGAGCAGATCCTGCCGGATACCGCCGATGAATCCACCCTGGAACGCATCGCTGCGCTGCGTTTGAACCAGGCACGCAAGGCGGCGGTAGCCGCCAGTGGCACCGTGAGTTTTACCGCCGCTGCGGGCGCGGTGCTGGATGTGGACACGGTGCTGCAAACCAGTGATGGTCGCAGCTTCAAAGTCACCGCTGCCGGTACCACCCATGCAGGCCTCAACACCGCCACGGTGCAGGCGATTGATGCCGGCACGCTGGGCAACGCTGATGCCGGGCTGAGCCTGATTGCGGTCCAGCCGCTGCAAGGTATTGGTTCGACCTTTACCGTGCTGGCGCCGGGGCTGACCGGCGGTGTGGCGCGAGAAACCCTGGAGTCGCTGCGGGCGCGGGTGATTCGTTCCTATCGCGTTATTCCCCAGGGCGGTTCGGCACAGGATTACGAGACCTGGTCCCTCGAAGTGCCCGGCATTACCCGCGCATGGTGTCGCGGCAATTACCTGGGGCCGGGGACGGTGGGGGTGTTCGTGATGCGTGACGACGACCCGCAGCCGATCCCTAATGCAGCGCAGTTGGCGCAGGTTCAAGCCCATATCGAACCGCTGCGGCCAGTCACCGCTGATGTGTATGTGTTGGCGCCGGTGATGAAACCGGTGGCTTATCAACTGCGCTTGACCCCCGACACCAGCGCCGTGCGCGCGGCCGTCGAGGCCCAACTGCGAGACCTGCACAACCGTGAAGCCGGCTTGGGCGACACCTTGTTGCTGACTCATATCGCCGAAGCCATCAGTACCGCGACCGGCGAGACCGATCACACCCTCACAAACCCGTTGGCGGACGTTACAGCGGCGACGAATCAGTTGCTGGTGTTCGGAGGTATCACATGGCTGGAGTGAGAACCGCTGGCCAGTATCAGGAACAACTGATCGCCTTGTTGCCCAGCGGGCCGGCCTGGGATCTGGAAACCGTGCCGCAGTTGGAGACGGTGCTCAAAGGCATCGCCGAAGAGCTTACGCGCATCGACGCCCGCGCCTGCGACCTGCAAAACGAAATGGACCCCGTGACCGTCAGCGAACTGGTGCCGGAGTGGGAAAGGGTGATGCAACTGCCCGACCCTTGCCTGGGCTTGAGCCCGCTGTACGACGACCGTCGCCTGGCGGTGCGTCGACGTCTGTTGGCGGTGGGCAGCCAGCGCGCCGCGTACTACATCGAAATCGCCCGCAGCCAGGGTTATCCCGACGCCAGTGTCACTGAACATCGCGCCC
>NZ_JACARK010000409.1:0-2252 GCF_013386655.1 Pseudomonas sp. K5002
CGACGCCTTCCGCAGCATCGCTCGCGGTGGCGACCTGGCCACCGTGCTCGATGGCATGGACCAGGCGAGCGCCGCCGGAATCAAGATCAAGGTCAACATGGTGCCGCTGCGCGGCCAGAACCTCGACCAGGTGATGCCGCTGCTCGACTACTGCCTGGAGCGTGGCTACGAGTTGCGCTTTATCGAATTGATGCGCATGGGCCACCTCGCCAACGATTCCAACGCGTTCCTGCAGCAATTCGTCAGCCTTCAGCAATTGCTCAGCCTGATCGGCGAACAGTACGAATACCTGCAAGCCAACGCCCCGGTGGACGCCACTGCCGTGCGCTACGAAGTGCCCGGCAAAGGTTTCTTCGGTGTCATTGCCAACGAAAGCGTGCCGTTCTGCCGGACCTGTTCGCGTTTGCGCCTGTCGTCCACCGGCTGGCTGCATGGCTGCCTGTCGTCGAGCAACCGCCACTACGTCGGCGACCTGCTGGACAAACCCCGCCACCAGGCCCTGCCGGCCTTGCAGCGCTTGTTGGTCAAGGCCTTGGGTGACAAGCAGGAAGTGGCCTTCTCCGGCGGCGCCACCATTATGAAGATCATCGGCGGCTAGTCCCGCAAGCTGGCGCAAAATCTGCATCTCGTGCCCATTCGCCGGTTTTCCGTCACCGGCCTTTGGAGAATTAGGATGCGTAGTCTGGTTTTGGTGCTGGCGTCACTCGCGCTGGGTGGCTGCATGACCGTCAGTGATATGGCCGAAGGCACGCGCTATCAGATGAGCGATGCCGGGCTGCTGGACCACAGCGATACTCGCCGCGTCAATTCGGTCCGCATACAGCCGGACTCCTTCGTCTTCATCGCCCAGGGCGCCTTCACCCCGCCGGGCAGTGCTTATCCGCGGCCTAACGTGGTGGCCGAGGAAGCCTTCAACGGCTTTGTCGAATATTTCCCGATGGTCCGCCGCGCCCGCAAGCCGGAAGGCCTCGAGCAGGCGATGTCGGAAGCCCGCGCGGCGGGTGCGCATTACCTGCTGTACTGCCGCTTCGCCCAGGCGGATGACCGTATCGGCAACGCCGATGAATGGTCTGACCAGGAGGCGGTGGATCGCCTGGGTATCGACACCGGAACCATCCAGGTCATGTTGATCGAGACCAGTACCCAGTATTTGATTGATACTGTGCGCATCCATAGCCGTGGCGGTTTACTGACGTTCCACGACAACAAGCCAGATGACCTGATCGGCAAGCCCCTGGCGCACTACGCGCGCAGCCTGTTGGGCATGAGCGATCAGTAAGACACAAGGAGAGCAGCATGACCGATTCGGCCAAGGCCAATGAGTTGTTGGCGCAATTGCCCAAGGGCAAGGGGCCCGCGCCGGTGCATCTGTGGAACCCGGCGTTTTGCGGCGATATCGACATGCGCATCGCCCGCGACGGCACCTGGTTCTACATGGGCACGCCGATTGGCCGCAAGCCGATGGTCAAGCTGTTCTCCACTATCATTCGCCGCGATGGCGATGATTATTTCCTGATCACCCCGGTGGAAAAGGTCGGGATCAAGGTCGATGACGCGCCCTTTGTCGCCGTGACCCTGGAAGTCGAAGGGCAGGGCGAAAGCCAGGTCCTGCGCTTTACTACCAACGTGGATGAGCAGGTCGAGGCCGGTATCGAGCATCCGCTGCGGGTGGTGATCGACCCGGACACCCAGGAACCCTCGCCATACCTGCGGGTGCGCACCAACCTCGAAGCCCTGGTTCACCGCAATGCGTTCTACCAGCTGGTGGAGCTGGCGGTGACCCGTCCGATCAACGGTAAGAACTGGCTTGGCGTCTGGAGCGGCGGGGTATTTTTCCCCATCGGCCTGGAGCCCTGAGGCTGATTTCTCGCTATCCCTGAAATAAATCGCTTGCTGTAGCCGGGCGCTTTCGGTTATCAATTTGTACATGATTAGACATGTCCGATTTGATAAGAAAAAACGCGTCGTCGACGAGCTGATCCGCCGTATCGAGGGTGGAGTGATGGCTGACGGTGTCCTGCTGCCGGGCGAGCACCAACTGGCCGAAGAGTTTTCCGTCAGCCGCGGCACGCTGCGTGAAGCCCTGGCCGAACTCAAGCGCCGCAGCTACATCGCCACCCAAAGCGGTGTCGGCTCCATCGTCACCTTCGACGGCATGGTGCTCGACCAGCGCAGCGGCTGGGCCCAAGCCCTGGCCGACACCGGCGCGGTGGTGACCTCCGAAATCCTGCGCCTGGAAGCCGTCACCCGTC
>NZ_JACARK010000041.1:0-6583 GCF_013386655.1 Pseudomonas sp. K5002
GGCGGATCCAGGGGCAACAGGATGCGCTGAGTAACCTGCGCAACGTGGCCGCGCGTTTGCCGCTGCCGCTGGCGGGCTGGTTCGAAAGCCTGGCCGACGAGCATTGGCGCCGCCTGCTCGACCAGGCTTATCGGCATGTGAACCAGCGTTATCAGAGCGAGGTATATGGTTTCTACAGCAGGGCGATCAAGCTGCGTTTCCCGTTCAATGCCCACGCCAGCAGCGACGTTTCCCTCAACGACTTCCAGGAGTTTTTCAAGCCTGAGGGGATCATGGCGCGATTCTTTGACAGCTATCTGAAGCCTTTTGTCAGCGGTGATTCCGGGCGCTACAGGCTGCGTAGCCTGGATGGGCGCAGCCTGCCGATGTCTCGGGCGTTGCTCGACCAGCAGGCGAAGGTGCAGGTGATCAGGCGCGGTTTTTTTGCGGATGAGCCGGGGGACTTGCAGGTTCGTTTCACGCTCGCACCCTATAGCCTGGACCCGTCGGTGAGTCGCGCGGTCTTGCGTTTGGGTGGCCAGCAGATGGAGTACCGGCACGGGCCGATTGTCCCCATGGCGATGCAATGGCCAGCCGAGGCTGAGAATGGTCGCAGCAGCCTGGTACTGGAGCGTGGCAGCGAGCGGGCGCTGGGGCTCGAAAAAAATACCGGGGCCTGGTCCCTGTTTCGCTTGTTCGACTTGATGCAGAGCGAACCCTCCAGCGGGCAGGATGAGCTGATCCTCAAGGCTGACCTGGCAGGCTTGCGCGCCAACTACCTGCTGACCAGCCGACGCACCCCCAATCCATTTCAGATGGCGCAGTGGCGAACTTTTCGCCTGCCGGAGCAGTTGTGAGCCAACCTCGCGACCGCTGGCACAGCGCCGGTCGCACAGACCGTGGAAAGGTCCGTTTACGCAACGAGGATGCCTTTCTCGATTGCCCCGGGACGGGCTGCTGGGCCGTCGCGGACGGGATGGGCGGGCATCAGGCGGGGGATATCGCCAGCCAGCTGGTGGTCGATGGCCTGGCGTCATTGCCCGGCCAGGGCAGCCTGGATGAACGCGTCGAGGCGACCCGTCGTTGCCTGCAATGGCTCAACCGGCGGCTGGGCGATGAATTGACGCTGGCCTCCCATGGCGCCGAGGCCATCATGGGAAGCACGGTCGTGGCGTTGTTGCTTCAGGGCGATCGCGCTGCGTGTGTCTGGGCCGGTGACAGTCGTTGCTATCTGTGGCGCGGGCAGACGCTGTACCAGCTGTCGCGAGACCACTCGCTGTGTGAGCAATTGATTGACCAGCAGGTGAGCCCGGAACAGGCCAGGGCCCATCCAGACGCACGGGCCTTGACCCGGGCCATCGGCTCGCGGGCACCACTGAGCCCGCAGGTCCTGGAACTCGGTACCTTGGCAGGGGATGTGTTTCTGTTGTGCAGCGACGGCCTGTACCAGGCGCTTAGCCACTCTGAGTTAGGCCAGGCCTTGAGCCAGGGAAATCCGCAACGTGTCCTGGACCAGCTGTTTGCAGGTGTCTTGCGCGGCACGGCGGGCGACAACCTGACCGCTGTGGTGGTGCAGTCATGCGCGACCTGACCCACTTTGCCTTTGCCAAGGCCCCGGTAAACCCACCGCGCGACGGAGCCCCCGAGTTGCTGGCCGGGCGATACCTGATCGAGCGCGTGTTGGGCGCAGGCGGCATGGGCGTGGTCTATCGTGCGCGGGACCTGCTGCACGAACAGTTTGGCGAGCCCTGTTCCAGTGTCGCGATCAAGGTGTTGGGCGAAGCCATTCGCGAATCTGCGGATGCCCACGTGTTGCTGTACAACGAGTTTGCCCTGACCCGCAGCCTGCGGCATGAGCAGGTGGTGCGTGTGTATTCATTTGAAGTGGATGCTCCCGGCCAGATCGCATTCTTTACCATGGAACTGCTCCAGGGCATGACCCTGGACCGGTTGCTGCTGGAGTGCCCCGGCGGTTTACCCTGGCAAGCGCTGCAAGGCATCGCCATGCAATTGCTCGACGCGTTGCGCCATAGCCATCAGCAGGGTGTGCTGCACGGGGATGTGAAACCCGCCAATGTCATGGTGGGAGACGGCGGCTTGCGCTTGTTCGATTTCGGTCTGGGCGAGGCTTGCGGACAGGCCCCGGCGGGTTCTCCAGGCTTGAGTCGTAGCCGCTTCAATGCCTGGACGCCCGCGTACGCCGCGCCGGAGTTGCTGGCTGGCGGAGCACTGTCGGCCAGCGCCGACCTGTATGCAGTGGCCTGTGTGTTGTACGAATTGGCACAAGGCCGGCGCCACGCCAGTGACAGGCCGGCCCGGCCCAGGCAACTGCCTCGTCATTGCTGGCCTGTATTGCGTACGGCGTTGACGGCTGACCCTGAACGCAGGGCCGTTAGCCTTGATGAATTACGCGCGGTGCTCGCTGATCGCAGGAAGGGCCTGGGCCGCTGGTTCTAGACGGGCAAGTCGTGCAGCTGGCAATACTCGAACCAACTCAGGCCTGCCATTTGCGCCACCTCCTTGTGCACCTCAAGGCGTTGCGCCTCGAACTCCGCCGGGGAATGCGCCGTCAATTTCAGCGTCAGTTCCCAGGCGAACAAGCCCTGTTGCTCGGCTTCTGCCTCGAAGGCTTCATGCAGGCGCTCGGCGCGGTACTGCTCCATGGTTTCCCCTTTGGCCTGGGCCGCCAGGGGGTTCAATGTATTCAGTTCCGCGGCCAGGGCCGGGTGTTCACTCAAGAATCGGTCCAGGGCTAGCTGGTGGTTTTCGCCGGGTTGGGACAAAGGTTTACTCCACGGTAAGAGAGACGGTCAGTGTGGCTTGGACATTAAAAAAGCCGCCATGGCTGCATAGGCGGGCAAGGTCACCCCATCATTGGCGGCGTTGCCGGCCACCGGGTGGGAGGCATAGCGAACAATCACCATTTCAGCCTTGGGGTCGATGTAGATGCTCTGGCCATGCACCCCGCGGGCCATGAAGGCGCCGTCGGGATTGTGGGTTACCCACCACATGTTGCGATAGCTCCAGCCCTTCAATTGAGCGTAGCCGCCCTGGGCGAACGCCTGCTTGTCGCCGCCCTGGCGAATATCCGTCACCACGTTTTCGGGCACGATCTGCTGGCCATTGAAGCGCCCGCCGTCGCGCAGCATCTCGGCAAACCGGGCCAGGTCCCGCAGCCCGGTGTTCAGGCCGCCACCGGCGAAGGGTGTGCCGATGGAGTCGACGGTGAAGTAGGCGTCCTGTTCGGCGCCAAGCCGACTCCAGATGCGTTCGCTGAGCAGTTGCGCGACATTGTGCCCGGTCGCGCGGGCAATCACCCAGCCGAGTACGTCGGTATTGACGGTCTTGTAGCCGAAGGCACGCCCGTGTTCGCCACGCTGCTTAACCGTTTGCAGGAACTCGTAGTAGCTGCGCGGCCCGGTGTAGTCCTTGGGTTTGGGCAGCGGGTTGCCGGCCTGGGCGTGGGCCCAGACTTCGGCGTTGGGGTCGGCATAGTCTTCGCTGTAGTCCAGGGCGGTGGTCATGTCCAGCACCTGGCGCAAGGTGGCGCTGCCAAAGGCCGAGCGGCCGAGTTCGGGCACATAGTCGACGATCTTTTTCTGTGGGTCCAGGGTGCCATCGGCCACCAGCATCGCGCCCAGGGTACCGATCACCGATTTGGTGACCGACATGGCCGCGTGTTGCCCATCCTCCTTGAGCACCCCGAAATAACGCTCATAAACCACCGTGCCGCGATGCATCACCACGATGCCATCGGTGTAGGTGGCGTCCAGGGCCTGGCGCCAGGTCAGCGGCTGGGCTGCACCCACTGGCTGCACGGGGATTGCATCGAGTGCCGGGTCGAGTACGCGTGGCAATGCCAGCGGTGCGCCGAGCCCGCGGGAGACGTTCACCGTGGGCATCAATTGGCGAAAGTTGGCGACACTCCAGCGCATCGCCGGGAAGCGGAAATAGCTGCCGTCTTCAAAGCGTACGGTGCGGTCGGCCGGCGGCGGTGCGCCGACCATCCATTGCAGCCTGGCCGGGTCGCTGGCCTGGGCATCGGCGAAGGTCGGGGTGGCGGCGCCGGCCAACGGGCTGGTCAGCCCAAGCAGCGCACAGGCCATGAGGGGAGTGAATCGCAGCATCAGTCGAGTCCGTTCGAGGGGTGCGTCGTTTTTTACGACAACCAGTGCGCCAAAGGATGGGCCAACCCGAGCCAATCGACAAGCAGCAAGCCCCTGCGGTGATTCTGAATAAATGCGCCAGGGGCGGCAAAAGCCTTTCGCTTGCGGTGTCAGGGCGTGTAGCGTTACCCCGTGATAAGGCGACAGCCAGGTGTTATTTTGCGACCCTGGCATCAGGGACCGAGGGACAGGTGATGGCGCAAACGCTGTTCAAGCTTTTCTTCACCCAGCGGCTGGCGGCCCTCGCCAGTACCGAGTCGTTGCGGGCCATACGCGAGGGGCTGTTGTGGATCCTGCCGTGCCTGCTGGTATCGGCCGGTTTCCTGATCCTGTCCGAATGCGCCCGAGTGCTGGGTTTCGACCCTCAGGTGGTGGCCTTCCTGGCGGGGTTGCACAACCAGATCAGCTCGGTGATCCCGCTGCTGGTGGCAGCCTCCATCGGTTACATGCTCGCGATCCAGCACCGCCTGCCGCAACTTCCGGTAGCGTTCCTGTGCCTGGCCCATGTAGTGATCGCCACGTTTGTGCTGCGGGATTTTCCCCGAGCCTCGGCGACCTTCGTGTTGTTCATCGCCATCGCCTCACCGCTGATCAATGTGCCCGCCATCGCCTGGCTGCATCGGCGTCGCTGGACGCGGTTGATCAACGAAGACCTGGTGGGGCACAACCTCAAGGGCACCCTCAATATGGTGGTGCCGGGGGCAATCACGGCGCTCGGGCTGGTGCTCGTGCTGTCGTTGCTGTTGCAGATTCCGCAGGTGGCACAGCTTCAGGGGCCGCAGGTACTCGATGCATTGGAGACGCCCTATGGCAGCGGCCTGTTTGTGACCCTGATGAATTCGCTGCTGTGGTTTTTCGGGATCCATGGGGTCTACGCCATGCAGCCGTTTTTTGATGTGCTGGACCAGGCGGTCGGGCTCAATAATGCGGCGGTGGCCGCGGGCGAGCCGGTCAAATATCTACTGAATGGCGGCTTGCTGGGCAGTTTCGCGTTTATCGGCGGTTCGGGTGGTGCCCTGTGCCTGCTGCTGGCGATCCTGCTGTTTTCCAAAAGCCGGTCCATGCGACTGGTGGCGATGGCGAGCCTGCCGTTGTCGTTGTTCAATGTCAGTGAAGTGCTGTTGTTTGGCTTGCCGATCATTCTTAACCCGCGGCTGTTCATTCCCTTTCTGGTGGTGCCGGCGTTCAACGTGATACTGGCGTTGATGGTGGTGCAGATTGGCTGGGTGTCGCCTGCGGTGGTGAGCGTGCCATTTACTGCGCCGGTGTTGCTCAACGCCTACCTGAGCACCCACGGCGATCTCGCGGCAGTGTTGCTGCAGGTGGTGTTGCTGGGGGTTGGCATGCTGATCTATGCGCCCTATGTGCGCGCGATCAACCGCCAGGCCACGGAGGGCGGCACGGTGTATTTGAAGTCGTTGGACATGACCTTTCGCGGCCTGGAAGAAAAAGGCCGCTTGCTGGAGCTGGACCCGGTAATGGCGTCCCACAAGGCCCAGGCGCGACAGGTCAGCGAGTTGAGTCATATCCAGCAGATCAGCGACTACGAGTTCTACCTCGAATTCCAGCCGCAGATTTCCACCCGGACCGGGCTATGCACCGGTTGCGAAGCGTTGATGCGGGCCCGGGACGCCGAAGGTACGGTGCATTCACCCTGGGAGTTCCTGCAATGGCTGGCCCATGCCAGGTTGATGCCCGACGTGGATGTGTGGGTGGCATCCCAGGCTGTGCGCCAGTACCAGAAGTGGCAGAAGGTCGGGTTTACCTTGCCGATGACGATCAATATCTCCAGCGCCACGCTGACTACCCCGGCGTATGGTGATCGGCTGGTGGAAATACTGGCCCAGGCCCACGGGCAGGTTTCGGTGGAGATCACTGAGGATGCGCTGGTGGGCGATATCCAGGGCACGCGGCAGATGATCGAGAAGCTCCAGGCGATTGGTGCCAAGGTGTATATCGACGACTTCGGCACCGGATTTTCAGCGCTGAGTTACCTGCACCAGTTCCCCGTAGATTTCATCAAGATCGATCGCAGTTTCGTGGTCGCCCAGCATGATCCAAAGGGCGCCCAGGTGTTGACCGGGATGCTGCGGTTCTGTGAGGCGTTGAACCTCGGGGTGGTGGTGGAGGGCGTGGAAACCGCCGAGCAACTGGCGTTTTTGCAGTCGGGCTCGGAGCTGATCATCCAGGGCTGGTATTTCAGCAAGGCGCTGCCGGGCGATGAACTGGAGCGGTTCGTGCGCGGGCGGTATACCCAGATGCAATCTAACGCTCCAGAACCCCTCTGAAGGTTGCGCTCAACGCCCGCAATGTCTCGCGGGAGCGGCCGTCGCTGATTCGGCTATGCAGCACGATTTCACTGACGGGCAATGCCGGTAATCCGTACTGTTCGCTGACGTCCACGGCGCCCGCCGGCGCCACTCGCCGGGCCAGCGCCG
>NZ_JACARK010000410.1:0-7491 GCF_013386655.1 Pseudomonas sp. K5002
CTGGACCTGGACCCGCAAAATGCCCTGCGTCATCACTTGTGCCTGGGCCTGAATTTGCCCGGCATCGGCGCGACGAGCTTGAGCAATGAGTCCTGGGAAGGCCTGGCTGAGCGCGGCTTTGCCGGTTGCCGCCTGGTGGCCTTCGGTGAGACCAACAACGACCAGCAAAAAAACCTCAATCGCTGGCTCGGCGAAGACGCCCAATGGCTGCCCCGGCACCTGGCCGGCTTGCAGTTGAATGGCCAGGACACGGTGGTGATCGACGTGCCCGCCGGCAACACGGTGTACCTGCACCAGGCCATGGCCCTGGCAGACGTGGTGTTGGTGGCGGTGCAGGCGGATGTTTCCTCATTCAGCACCCTGGCCCAGATGGACAGCGTGCTGGCGCCGTACCTTGAGCGCGAAAAACCGCCACTGCGTTACTACGTGATCAACCAACTCGACGGCGCCCACCGCTTCAGCCTGGACATGGCCGAAGTGTTCAAGGCCCGCCTCGGCGATGCACTGCTCGGCACGGTCCACCGTGACCCGGTGTTCAGCGAAGCCCAGGCCTGCGGCCGCGATCCCCTCGACCCTACCGTCAACAGTCTCGGCTGCCAGGACATTCACGCCCTGTGCCGCACGCTGCTCGAACGCATCGATTCGGACCTTCCATGACCGACACTACGTCCTCTACGCCCCACACTCCGGGGCGCGCCGAGCAGCGGCTGGACGCCGCGATTTCGCGCTTCAATCGCTGGCCCGATACGCTGCGCAAAGTGCTGGTGGTGATCAGTTGTGTGGTCGGCACCTTGCTGTTGGTAAGCATTGTCAGCGCCCCGCTGGACCTCTACAGCCAATGCCTGTTTGCCGCCGTGTGCTTCCTCGCGGTGCTGGTGCTGCGCAAGATTCCCGGGCGCATGGCGATCCTCGCGCTGGTGGTGTTGTCGCTGGTGGCGTCGCTGCGCTACATGTACTGGCGGCTGACTTCCACCCTGGGTTTTGAAACCTGGCTCGACATGCTGTTCGGCTACGGCCTGGTGCTCGCCGAGCTGTACGCGCTGGTGGTGCTGATCTTCGGCTACGTGCAAACCGCCTGGCCGCTGCGCCGCGAGCCGGTGTGGCTCAAGACCGAACCGTCGGAGTGGCCCACCGTCGACGTGTTCATCCCGACCTACAACGAGGCGTTGAGCATCGTCAAACTGACCATCTTCGCCGCCCAGGCGATGGACTGGCCCAAGGACAAGTTGCGCGTCCACGTGCTCGACGATGGCCGTCGCGACGACTTCCGCGATTTCTGCCGCAAGATCGGCGTGAACTACATCCGCCGCGACAACAATTTCCACGCCAAGGCCGGCAACCTCAATGAAGCGTTGAAGGTCACCGACGGCGAGTACATCGCGCTGTTCGACGCCGACCACGTGCCGACCCGTTCCTTCCTGCAAGTCAGCCTCGGCTGGTTCCTCAAGGACCCCAAGCTGGCGATGCTGCAAACGCCGCACTTCTTCTTTTCACCCGACCCGTTTGAAAAGAACCTCGACACCTTCCGCGCCGTGCCCAACGAGGGCGAGTTGTTCTACGGCCTGGTGCAGGACGGCAACGACCTGTGGAACGCGACGTTCTTCTGCGGCTCGTGTGCGGTGATCCGCCGCAAGCCCTTGCTGGAAATCGGCGGCGTGGCCGTCGAGACCGTCACCGAAGACGCCCACACCGCGCTCAAGCTCAACCGCCTGGGCTACAACACCGCTTACCTGGCGATCCCGCAAGCCGCGGGCCTGGCCACCGAAAGCCTGTCACGCCACATCAACCAGCGCATCCGTTGGGCGCGGGGCATGGCGCAGATTTTCCGCACCGACAATCCGCTGCTGGGCAAAGGCCTGAAGTGGGGCCAGCGCATCTGCTACGCCAACGCTATGCTGCACTTCTTCTATGGCTTGCCGCGGCTGGTGTTCCTCACCGCGCCGCTGGCCTACCTGATTTTCGGCGCGCAGATTTTCCACGCCTCGGCGCTGATGATTGTCGCCTATGTGTTGCCCCACCTCGTGCATTCGAGCCTGACCAACTCGCGGATCCAGGGGCGCTTCCGCCACTCGTTCTGGAACGAGGTCTACGAGACCGTACTGGCCTGGTACATCCTGCCGCCGGTATTGGTTGCGCTGGTCAACCCCAAGGCGGGCGGCTTCAACGTCACCGACAAGGGCGGGATCATCGACAAGCAGTTCTTTGACTGGAAACTCGCCCGGCCGTATTTGGTACTGCTGGCGGTGAACCTGGTCGGGCTGTGCTTCGGTCTGTATCAATTGATCTGGGGCGACGAGTCCACCGCGGTCACCGTGGCGATCAACCTGACCTGGACCCTCTACAACCTGATTATCACCAGCGCTGCAGTGGCGGTGGCTTCCGAAGCGCGGCAAGTGCGCTCCGAGCCGCGGGTCAGCGCGAAATTGCCGGTCAGTGTGATCTGCGCCGACGGTCGTGTGCTCAAAGGCACGACCCAGGATTTCTCGCAGAACGGCTTCGGCCTGATCCTCGCCGACGGGCACCAGATTGCCCGGGGCGAACAGTTGCAGTTGGTGCTGTCGCGCAACGGACAAGACAGCCTGTTCCAGGCGCGGGTGGTGTTCAGCAAGGGCGCGCAGATTGGCGCGCAATTCGATGCACTGTCCCTGCGCCAACAAAGCGAACTGGTACGCCTGACGTTTTCCCGCGCCGACACCTGGGCCGCGAGTTGGGGCGCCGGCCAGCCCGATACACCGTTGTCAGCCCTGCGTGAAGTCGGTGCCATCGGCATCGGCGGCCTGTTTACCCTGGGTCGCGCCACGCTGCATGAATTGCGTCTGGCCCTGCGCCGCACTCCCTCACAACCGCTCGATACGCTGATGGACAAGCCATGACTTCCACACTATTTGCCCGCCCGCAGTCGCGCGGCGTGCTCGCGCTGATGATCGCTTCGCTGCTGGGCCTGGGCTCGCAGGCACAGGCCGCTGCACCCGCTGTTGCGGTGCAGAGCACTGACGACGGCTACAGCCTGACCCTCAAGCAACTGGGCCGTCGCGACACCATGAACCTGCAAGGCGTGGAAGCGTCCGACAGCGTCAACTTCGACATCCGTGCCGATGAAGTGGTGAAGGGCGCGCAACTGTTGCTCAAGTACAGCTACTCGCCGGCGCTGCTGGCGGACCTGTCGCAGATCAACGTGCTGGTCAACGACGAAGTCGCCGCCAGCCTGCCGCTGCCCAAAGAGGGCGCAGGTATCCAGCAGGAAAAACTGGTGCAGATTCCGGCGCACCTGATCACCGAATTCAACCGCTTGAGCCTGCAGTTCATCGGCCACTACACCATGTCCTGTGAAGACCCGCTGCACAGCAGTCTGTGGGCCAAGATCAGCAACAGCAGTGAGCTGAAAGTGCAGGTGCAGCCGATCGTCTTGAAAGACGACCTGTCGGTGCTGCCGCTGCCGTTCTTCGACAAGCGCGATGCGCGCCAGGTCAGCCTGCCGTTCGTGTTTGCCAGCGCGCCGGACAACGCCGCGCTGGAAGCTGCCGGCGCGCTGTCGTCGTGGGTAGGCGGCTTGGCCAGCTACCGGGGTGCGACGTTCCCGACCACCCTTGGCGAGATTCCGGCCAAGGGCAACGCCATCGTGCTGGTGCAAAGTACCCAGGCCGTGGACGTACACGGTGTGGCGGTCCCTGAGCCTAAAGGGCCGACCCTGACCCTGATCACCAACCCCAACGACCCGAATGGCAAGCTGCTGATCGTCTCCGGCCGGGATGGCGCCGAACTCAAGCGTGCCGCCACCGCCGTGGTGCTGGGCAACCCGGTGTTGACCGGCAACAGCGTGGTCATCACCAGGCTCGACACCCTGGCCCCGCGCAGCCCTTACGACGCGCCGAACTGGCTGCCCAGCAACCGTCCGGTACGCCTTGGCGAGCTGGTAGAACTGAAAAAGCTCAACGTCTCCGGCTACAACCCGGGCCCGATCAGCGTCGACCTGCGCCTGCCGCCCGACCTGTTCAACTGGCGTGAAGAGGGCGTGCCGCTCAACGTCAAATACCGCTACACGCCGCAGCAGGTGTCCACCAACTCCTCCTTGCTGATCGGCCTGAACGACCAGTTCATGAAGTCTGTCGCGTTGCCGTCGGTGAGCAACCTGGGCGGTGGGCAGAGCCTGCTGGACCAGCTGAAGAAAGACGAAACCCTGCCCCGTGAAGTGACGACCCTGTTGCCGATCAGCTCGGCCTCGCCCAAGTCCAAGCTGCAACTGCGCTTCATGTACGACTACATCAAGGAAGGCGAATGCCGGGACATCATCGTCGACAACATGCGCGGTGCGATTGACCCGGACTCGAGCCTGGACCTGAGCAGCTACCAGCACTTTATCGCCATGCCGAACCTGGGCGTGTTCAACGACTCCGGCTTCCCGTTCACCCGCCTGGCTGACCTTTCGGAGTCGGCGGTGGTGATGCCGGACAACGTCGGCACCGATGAATTGAGCGCTTACCTGACTGTGATGGGCCGCTTCGGCGAGTCCACCGGCTACCCGGCCACCGCCGTCAAAGTGGTGCAGGCCAAAGACGTGCAAAGCGTTGCCGACAAAGACCTGCTGGTGCTCGCCACCGGCGGCAACCAGCCGCTGCTGCAGCAATGGCAGCAATACCTGCCGGCCACCAGTGACGGCCTGCAGCACCACTTCCTGTTGTCTGACCTGCCACGTTATGTGCGCAGCTGGATCAGCCCGGACGCCGCAGCCAACCAGCATACGGCCAATGCCGGCATCACCTTCAGCGGCCTGAGCAACAGCACCTGGTTCGCCGGCTTCCAATCGCCGCTCAAGGCCGGGCGCAGTGTGGTGCTGATCGCCAGCAACCAGCCTCAGGGCCTGCTTGAAGCGACCTCGGCGCTGATTGGCGGTGACGACTACAAAGACTCGATCCAGGGCAGCCTGGCGGTGGTGCAGGGCACGCAGATCAGCTCGTTGGTCGCGGACCAGCAGTACTACGTCGGCGACCTGAACTACTTCAAATTCATGCAATGGCAGCTGTCCCAGAACCTGGGCTGGATGCTGGCGATTACCTTCCTGGGGCTGCTGGTGCTGACCTGCCTGATCTACCTGGCACTGCGTGCCCGTGCAAAACGGCGGTTGGCATGAGCCCTTTGCGTAGCGCGATCCTGGCGGTGATTGGCAGCACATTGCTTGCCGGTGCCGCCCAGGCACAGACCTGCGATTGGCCGCTGTGGCAGAACTATGCCAAGCGCTTTATCCAGGACGATGGCCGGGTGTTGAACTCGTCCATGAAGCCGACGGAAAGCAGCTCGGAAGGGCAGTCGTACGCGATGTTCTTTGCCCTGGTGGGCAACGACCGGGCGACCTTCGACAAGCTCTGGACCTGGACCAAGTCCAACATGGCGGGCGCCGACATCGGCCAGAACCTGCCGGCCTGGCTGTGGGGCAAGCGTGACGATGGCAAGTGGGGCGCGATCGACAGCAACTCCGCCAGCGACGCCGATTTGTGGATGGCCTATGCGTTGCTTGAAGCCGCGCGCGTGTGGAACGCACCGCAGTACCGCAGCGACGCGCAACTGGTGTTGGCCAACGTTGAACGCAACCTGATCGTGCGCGTACCGGGCCTGGGCAAGATGCTGTTGCCGGGGCCGGTAGGCTATGCACACGCGGGTGGCCTGTGGCGCTTCAACCCCAGCTATCAAGTACTGCCGCAACTGCGCCGTTTTGCAAAAGAGCGCCCGAACGCCGGCTGGAACGAAGTGGCCGAGAGCAACGCGAAGATGCTCGCCGACCTGCCGAGCAATCCCCATGGCCTGGCGGCCAACTGGGTCGGTTATCGCGCCACCAGCGCAAACACCGGGCTGTTTATCGTCGACCCGTTTTCCGATGACCTGGGCAGCTACGACGCGATCCGCACTTACCTCTGGGCCGGCATGACCGCCAAGAGCGACCCGCTGGCCGCGCCGATGCTCAAGGCCTTGGGCGGGATTTCCCGTGCCACTGCTGCGTCGGTCAGCGGTTTGCCGCCGGAGAAAGTCCACGTGCTGACCGGTGAAGTCGAGAAAAACAACGGCTACACGCCGACGGGTTTCTCGGCCTCCACCATGGCCTTCTTCCAGGCCCGGGGCGAAACCGCCCTGGCGCAATTGCAAAAGCAGAAAGTCGACGACGCCCTCGCCAAGGCGCTCGCGCCTTCGGCCCCGGACAGCGCCCAGCCGATTTACTACGACTACATGCTCAGCCTGTTCGGCCAGGGCTTCGCTGATCAAAAGTACCGTTTCGAACAAGACGGCACGGTGAAATTATCCTGGGAGTCTGCATGCGCCGTCACACGCTAGCCATTGCGATTCTGGCGACCCTGGCTTCCAGCGCCAGCTTTGCCGAAACCACTGACCCGCAAAGCCTGCTGATCGAGCAGGGCTATTACTGGCAGTCGAAAAAGAACCCGGAACGCGCCCTCGAGACCTGGCAGAAACTGCTGCGCCTGAGCCCCGAACAGCCGGATGCGCTGTACGGCATCGGCTTGATCCAGGTGCAACAACAGCGTCCGGCCGAAGCGCAAAAGTACCTGGCCCGCCTGCAGGCGCTGAGCCCGGTACCGCGCCAGGCCTTGCTGCTGGAGCAGGACATCACCGTCAACATCCCGGCCAACGCGAAGTTGCTGGAACAGGCCCGTGAACTCGGCGAGCCTGAAGAAGAGCGTGAACAAGCGGTGGCGCTGTATCGCCAGATCTTCCAGGGGCGCCAGCCCCAGGGCCTGCTTGCCCGCGAGTATTACAACACCCTGGGCTTCACGCCCAAGGGCACGAACGAGGCCATCGCCGGCTTGCAGCGTTTGTCTCGCGAGCGGCCGAACGACCCGATTGTGGCGCTGTTCCTGGCCAAGCATCTGGCGCGTAACCCGGCCACCCGCGCCGACGGCATCCGCGCCCTGGCCAAGCTGGCACCGAACAACGACGTGGGCGGCAACGCCGATGAAACCTGGCGCTTTGCGCTGATCTGGCTCGGCCCGCCGAAGAGCGACCAGGTGCCGTTGTTCCAGCAGTTTCTGGCTGCGCATCCGGACGACAGCGAAATCCGTGCGCTGATGAACAAGGGCATTGCCCAAGGCAAGACCGGCGCCGGTTGGCAGCGTGATCCGCAGATGACCAAGGCGTTCAAGGCGCTGGATGACGGCGACCTGAAAACCGCCGAGCCGCTATTGGCGGCGCGCCTCAACGAAAAACCCAATGACGTCGATGCCCTCGGCGGCATGGGCGTGCTGCGTCAACAGCAGCAGCGCTTCAGCGAGGCTGAAAGCTACCTGGTTCAGGCCACCCGTTTGCCGGGTGGCGCGGCATGGCAGTCGGCGCTCAATGATGTGCGCTACTGGAACCTGCTCAACCAGGCCCGTGACGCCCAGCGTGGCGGGCGCGGCAGCCAGGCCCGCGACCTGGTGGCCCAGGCCGAACGCTTGAACCCTGGCCAGCCCGGCGCTGCCGTGGCACTGGCGGGTTTCCAGGCCCAGG
>NZ_JACARK010000411.1:0-4893 GCF_013386655.1 Pseudomonas sp. K5002
GTGGGAGCGGCGGTGCGACGGTTCGACTTGCTCGCGAATGCGGTGGTTCATTCAATATTTTAGGTGACTGAACCACCGCATTCGCGAGCAAGCCCGCTCCCACATTTAAACTGTATTCCTACCGTTTCTTCAGCGTCGGCTCTTTGGCCATGCACTCCACCAGATAATCAATAAACACCCGCAACTTCGGCGGCAGGTACCGCGTCGGCGAATGCAGTAGCCACGCATCCCCGTGGTACGACGCAATGAAATCCCACCCCGGCAGCACCTGCACCACCTCCCCCGCTTCCAGCGCATGCCGCGCCGTGAAATACGGCAAGCTGCCAATCCCCACATGTTGCAATACCGCATCCAGCCGCACGCCTGTGTGATTGGCCGCATACCGCCCGCGCACGCCCACCGTCACCGCCTTGCTGCCCTGGCGAAACTTCCAGCGCGCATCCCCCGGCGTCTCACCCAGGTAGATGCAACTGTGCTCCAGCAAATCATGGGGATGCTGCGGCGTACCGTGCTCCGCCAGGTACCGCGGCGTGGCGCAGATCAAATGCTCGATCGGCAGCAACTGGCGCCCCACCAACCCCGGCGGCGGGCTGTCGGTGATGCGGATACTCAGGTCGACATTGTCATCAATCAGGTCCACATGCCGGTCCTCCAGGATCAACTGCACGTCGACCTTGGGATAACGCCGCAAAAACTCCGGCATATGCGGATGCACCACAAAACGCCCTACCGCCTTGGGCACGCTGACCCGCACCAGCCCTTCGGCTTCATGGGTGTATTGGCCGCTGATTTCCATCACCGACCGCGCAGCACTGACCATTTCCTGGCAGCGCTTGAACACCTCTTCGCCACCTTCGCTGAGGCGCAACTTGCGCGTAGTGCGTTGCAGCAGGCGAGTTGCCAGGGCCTTTTCCAGGCGTGAGATGCTGCGGCTCACGGAGGACGGCGATGCTCCCAGTTGGCGCGCAGCCTCGGAGAAGCTGCCTGTTTCCACCACCTTGACGAAAATCGCCATTTCGCCCAGCAGCGGTAAGGGAAGATTGATGCTCATGACGCACAAGTCCATTGAGATTTGAACGGATTATCACCCATTGGCGCACTTCTTATACTGCCGGTTAGAAACCCTGATGCGGATATAAATGATGACCCAGCGCCTGTTTTTTACCCATGACAACCTGAATGCCGAACTTGAAGTGCTGGGATGCACACCTTTTGATAACCAGTTTGCGGTAATCCTGCAGTCCACAATCTTCCATCCACAAGGTGGCGGCCAGCCCTGCGACACCGGCTGGCTCGGGGCAAGCCAGGTGTTGAAGGTGGTTCAGGAAGGCGATCATGTCGTACATTACGTAGACCGCCCCGTGGCTCCCGGCGTGATCCAGGCACGCGTCGATGAAGACCGCCGCACCTTGCACACGCGCCTGCACTCGGCCGGGCATCTGATCGGCAATGCCGGTGAAACCCTGGGCTGGATGCCGATCAAGGCTCATCACTGGCCGGGCGAAGGCAAGATCACCTTTATTCGCGGCACCTCGGCCCAGGCCATGGACGCCGAGGCGATCCAGCGGCAAGTCGACCAATGGATCGCCGCCAACCTGCCGCGCCATATGGCCCTGGATGACGGTACGCGGCAAGTGGGTTTTGGCGACCTGCCGGCCTATGCCTGCGGCGGCACGCACGTGCAGGCATTGGGGGACGTGGGCCAGGTGACGATCCTGGCCCTCTCCGAGAAAAAGGGAGCATTGTCGGTGCGCTATACCCTGAACTGACTAAACCGCAATCGCCCCCGCCCTGCCCGGCTCCACCACGAACGACTTGAGGGTCGAGACGCTGGCGTTCGGATCCCGGGGATCGGAAATCACCCGGAAGTTCGTCAGCATATTCCTCTCCTCAAGCGCCACCGACACATAGCCGCGCTGGCGGCTGTCGAAAAACTTCACATGGGGATTGAGGGGCAGGATCGCACTGAACGCATCAAATGGCGGCCCGTCAGACGTCACCGACGTGCCGACAAACTCGGTCGCGACCACGGGCGAATCCGGATTCCCTGCGTCAGCGTGCAGGTCCGTCGTCCAGAACGAGTGAATATCGCCGCCCCAGAACACCGGGTTATTCACCTTTCTGCGCACCATCGACGCAAGCATCCGCTCACGGTTGGCCATGTAACCATCCCAGCCATCGGTCCAGCGGCCGGGCTTGTGGTTGGTCAGGTCACGTTGCGTGAGCGGCGCGACCAACAGGTCCTGGGCGATCACGTTCCATTGTGCCCGGGACTCGGCAAAACCCTGATCCAGCCAAGCCTCCTGCTCCCAGCCGAGCATGGTGCGACGGGGATCGCGCAGGTCGGCACAGGTATTCGCGGCCACATGCCCCTTGTGGCTGCCATTGGCCAGGATGCATGGCTGCTCGGAGCGGTACTGACGCCCATCCAGCACATGGAAACGCGCCAGCCGGCCGTAATCCAAACGCCGATAGAGGCGCATGTCCGCCCCGCGCGGCAGGCTGCTCGCCCGCAGCGGCATGTGCTCGTAGAAGGCCTGGTAGGCCGCCGCCCGCTGCTTGAGAAAACTCGTCACCGGGATGTTCGGGTCCTGGGACCACTGGCTGGCATAGTCGTTTTGCACTTCGTGATCGTCCCAGGTGACCACACTGGGCGCCGCAGCATGCAGTGCCTGCAAATCCGGATCGGTCTTGTACAGGGCGTAGCGGTTGCGGTAATCCACCAGATTCAACGCATTGCCGCTGCCGTGGGGGCGAATGATCTTGCCGGAATCAGTCGCGTAGGAACTGTCATAGATGTAATCCCCGAGGAAAAACACCAGGTCAGGCTGCTCGGCGGACAAATGCCGATAGGCGCTGAAGTAGCCTCGCTCCCAATGGGAGCAGGAGACAAAACCCAACTGCGCCGATGCCATGGCATGCACCGCCGGCGCTGTGCGCGACTGGCCCACCGGGCTTTGCGCACCGAGGCCCTCGAACTGGTACCAGTAAGGTCGACCCGCCTCCAACCCGCTCACTTCCACATGCACCGAATGGGCGAAACGCTCGCTGGCCATCACCTCGCCCTGGCGCACAACGTGCGTCATCGCTGCATCGCGGGCCACCTTCCAGCGCACCGGCACCGCGCGGCTCAGGCCACCCCGACCGTCGGCGGCATTGAAAAGCGGCGCGAGGCGCGTCCAGATCACGAAACCATCGGGCAATGGATCGCCTGACGCCACACCGAGGGTGAAGGGATAGTCGATGCCTGCACTACGGGCAAACGGGCTGAGGATCGAAAACGCCGTGGCAACTGCAAGCCCGCCCAGTACGCGACGGCGATCGTGATTCACACTCATCAACTGCGCTCCTTCCAATCGGCACGCACCAGGCCATACAACAACATGTCCTCGTGCACCCCATTCTTGAGGAAGGCACCCTTCATGCACCCTTCGTAACCCAAGCCAATTTTTTCCATGACCCGAGCGGACCCTTTGTTACGTGCAAAGCACTGGCTGCCCACACGCTGCAGCGCCAATTCGCTGAACCCAAACGCCATGATCTGCGCCGCTGCTTCGGCGGCATAACCCTGGCTTCGAGAATGGGCGGCCACCCAATACCCGAGATGCCCACTTCGATGAGCAGCAGATAATCTGAGACTGATCACGCCGATCAATTCGCCGGTTTCCCGCAGATGAATACCCAGCCCCAGTGAATGCCCCGAGCGGTAATTCTCTGCCTGGCCATCAATAAAGGCGTGTGCGGTTTCCAAGGTGTAAGGCGATGGAATCGCAGCCGTGTTGTTCGCAATATCGGGATCGTTGGCCAGCACCGACAACGTCTCGGCCTGCTCCTTTTGCAGAGGCTTCAACAGCAGTCGCGGGGTGGATAAATGCGGCAGTGCAATGCTCATGCAGGGGGACTCGCGAAATAAATTCTCCAAGAATGTACCCGCGTCGTGTCAGTTTCATTACGTAGATAAATAGACCCACGAGTCGTCTGTAAGACGCGTCCTAGAGCCTTAAAAGCTTAAATTAAAGTTAACCATTCGGTCATTTTTGGTTGCTAGCGTGTCGCCCCTAATCAACTGCGGGGTAGCGGAATGAGAACTTGGGATGAACCCAAAAAACGCAAGGCACACATCGAACTGATCCCGATGATCGACGTGATGATGTTCCTGTTGGTGTTTTTTGTACTGGTGAGTTTGAACGTGATTCCGGCCCTGGGCATGAAGACTCAGCTGCCGAGCGCCAGCAGTTCACAGCAGCTCAAGCCGCAAAATAAATTCATCCTGACCCTGGGCCTGGAAGGTCAGCTGCAGCTCGATGGCAAGGACCTGACCGTCGACGCGCTGGTGCCTGCACTCAAGGCCGGCGAGAAGCCAGACACCAAGTCGACGATCATCGTCAACAGCGACAAAGGCGTGGAAGTGTCGCGCCTGGTCGAGGTGATGGACACCCTGCGCCTGGGTGGCTTTACCTCTGTCTCCATCGCCACGAAAAAGTCCTGATCATGTATGCCTTGTTTCGTGCGCGTCGGCTGCTGGGCAGTGTCCCGGCCCTGATCGCCCTGGTGCTGATTGCACTGGGTATCCAGTCCCAACCCCTGAAGATCCAGCCGCAGTACGACGAGTCGGCGGTTGAACTCGCGCTGGTCGAGCCCGAGCCGGAAGTGGTCCCCGAGCCCGTGGTGGAAGAACCGCCGCCACCGCCGCCGGTGATCGAAGACGAGGAGGCCGAACCTGCCCCTCCGCCTCCGCCTCCCAAGCCGATCCCCAAACCACTGCCAAAGCCTGAGCCCAAGCCAAAACCGGTGCCCAAGCCCGTGGTCGCCAAGCCAACGCCTGTGCCTGCGCCAGCTCCGGTGGCCGCCAAGCCGGTGCAAGCCGCTCCCGCTCCCACGCCAGCACCCGCT
>NZ_JACARK010000412.1:0-5838 GCF_013386655.1 Pseudomonas sp. K5002
TTTAGCAGCAGGCTTGGCCGCTGCAGTTTTCGCCGCAGGCTTGGCAGCCGGTTTAGCCGCTGCAGTTTTAGCCGCAACTGGCGCAGCTTTCAGGCCGGTGAGTTTTTCGATTTGCCTGGTCAAGGTATCGACCTTGCTGTGCAGCGCTTTCACTTCAGTACGGCTAGGTACGCCCAGTCGCGAAATGGCACTGTTCAGACGCTTGTCAAAAGCCCCTTCCAGTTCGCCCCACTTGTCGCTGATACGTGATTTGGCAGAACCGGCGGAAGCCTTTGCCGCATCGACTTGTTTACCCACTGTGCTCTTGGTCAACTTCTCGGCCTTCTCGCCGTCTTTAACCAAAGTCTCGAAGTATTTACCGCCGTCACTGCTCACCTTCGAGTACACGCCTAAACCGGCCAGCCAGATCTTGCGGGAGTATTTTTCAACTTCCCCGATCCACGAGCTGCCTTCTTTATCAGTAGTCTTTTTACCAGCCATCCCGTTGTCTCCTTAGTGTTTACGCGCGACACGTTCGAGCAATGCCGTCAGCTCATCGAGCTTAGCAGAGAGTGTCTCCACGTCATGTTTAGACGGAATGCCGATCCGATTCAAGGCACTTCCAACACGACTATCAAAAGCGCTTTCAACTTTATCCAGTTGCACTTCGACTCGACCTTTGACGCCGAAGACTTCGCTCTTGACTTGATCAATCTGACTGTTGGCTGCATCAAGTTGTTCAATCACAACTTTTTTGCCTTTAGTTTCAACATGTTGACCAGTCTTAACCAGCTCTTTGAAGTACTCGGCGCCCTCGCTTCCGACCTTGGCGTAAGCCCCCAAACCGGCCAGCCAGATCTTGCGGGCATAGGATTTAACGTCAGTCAGGGCGTTAGTTCCGGTAGCAATTTTTTTCTTCAAAATAACTTTGGCCATGGTGCACCTCACGCATAAAGGGGGGAGGAACTGCCCACAGAAGTTGGGGGCTTGGGCACAAAGTAGGCAGAAAAATTAGAATCGGCACCCTAAGAAGGTCGCAAATCAGGCCAGGGCTTTATCCAGTGCCTTCTCGATTTCGGACTTGATGGTGCCACTCATGGCCGACATCAACAGACCCAGCTCGACTTCAATCCGCAGGGAATCTTCCGCCACTTTCACGGTGCCTTTAACGCCCGAACGTTTGAGGTTCAGTGTGTCGCCGGCCCACGAAGACTCCAGGCCATATTGCTCCTTGAGTTTGCTCGCCAACTTGTCGGCTTTTTCTCGGGCAGCGTCTTTGCCCAGTGTGTGGGCACGTTCAACCTGTATACGGGCCATTTGAATGACTCCTCGTTATAGAGACTTGTCGACCCGCCATGCGGCAAAAGGTCTCGGTGACCACCTATCTTACCTTCAGCCTTGCCAAGACAAAGCATGCCTTGGGGATTAGAATGCCCCCATTCTCTTTTGGTGACAGCGATATGACTGATCAGCGCAAAGGCAGCGATGCCGAACCCACCACTCACTTCGGCTTCAAGAACGTCCCGGAAAGCCAGAAAGCGGAAAAAGTCGCCGAGGTGTTTCACTCGGTCGCCGCCAAGTACGACTTGATGAACGACGTGCTCTCCGGCGGCATGCACCGCCTGTGGAAGCGCTTCACCATTGAGTTGTCGGGTGTACGCACCGGCAACCGTGTGCTGGATATCGCCGGTGGTACGGGCGACCTGGCCGCCAAGTTCTCCAAGCTGGTGGGCCCCACCGGCCAAGTGGTACTGGCCGACATCAACGGCTCGATGCTCAAGGTCGGTCGTGATCGCCTGCTGGACAAAGGTGTGGCGGGCAATATCGAGTTCGTCCAGGCCGACGCTGAAAAGCTGCCGTTCCCGGACAACCACTTCGACTGCGTGACCATCGCCTTCGGCCTGCGTAACGTGACCCACAAGGAAGACGCACTGCGCTCGATGCTGCGCGTACTCAAGCCCGGCGGTCGCCTGCTGGTGCTGGAGTTCTCCAAGCCGACCAACGCACTGATGTCCAAGGTCTACGACACCTACTCGTTCGCCTTCATGCCGTTGATGGGCAAGCTGATCACCAATGACGCCGAAAGCTACCGCTACCTGGCCGAATCGATCCGCATGCACCCGAACCAGGAAACCCTGAAGTCGATGATGGTAGAGGCCGGATTCGACCGCGTGACCTACCACAACATGACCTCGGGCATCGTCGCCCTGCACCGCGGCATCAAGCCCTGATGTTGTTCGCAGGCCTTCTCGCCAGCGTCGAACACGGCCTCAACCGTGTACTGCGCCTGGACAGCACCGCCCTGGCACGGCTGGCGCACCTGAACGGCAGGATCATCGCCGTCGACTGCACCAGCCCCGCCTTGCAGCTGTTTATCCTGCCCAGCGATGAAGGCCTGTTGCTGGCGTCCCACTGGGCCGCCGACGCCGACTGCACCCTGCGTGCTTCCGGCTCAAGCCTGCTGCGCCTGGCCCTGAGCCGGGACAAGACGGCGATCCTCCACGGCCCGGACGTGGAACTTGAAGGCGACAGCGCGGTGCTGATGGACCTGGCCGCCGTGCTGCAAGACCTGGAACTGGACTGGGAATACGAGCTGTCACGTTGGCTCGGCCCGGTGGCCACCCAACTGATCAGCGGTCATCTGCGCAGCCGCACGCGCTGGTACCAGCAGGGTTTCGCCAGCCTGAACCAGAACCTCGCCGAATACCTGAGCGAAGAATCGCGCACCCTGGTCGGACAACGGGAAGCGGAAGCGCGCTTTCGCGAACTCGACCAGGCCAAACTCGACCTGGAACGACTTGAGGCGCGCTTCGAGCGCCTGAGCCGCTCCCTTGATTCAAGCGATAACGCATGAAGCTGCTCGCCGTCCGCCGTTTGTTTCGTATCCAGCGCGTCGTAATCCGCTACCGCCTCGATGACCTGCTGTTCGCCCTGCCGCTGCCGTGGTTTCTGCTGGCGGTGCGCTATGTGCTGCCGTGGCGCTGGTTGCCGCGCAAGACCCTCGAGCTGAGCCGTGGCGCGCGCCTGCGCCTGGCGTTGCAGGACCTGGGGCCGATCTTCATCAAGTTCGGGCAGATCCTCTCCACCCGCCGCGACCTGTTGCCCGAAGACATCGCCGACGAACTGATGCTGTTGCAGGACCGCGTGCCGCCGTTCGACTCGCAACTGGCAGTCACGCTGATTGAAGAACAGCTGGGCAAGAAGATCAGCGAAGTCTTCAGCCGCTTCGACATCGCGCCGCTGGCCTCGGCCTCGGTGGCCCAGGTGCATGCCGCGCAACTGAAAAGCGGCGAAGAAGTGGTGGTGAAGGTGATCCGCCCGGGCCTCAAGCCGATCATCGGCCAGGACCTGGCGTGGCTGTTCATCCTCGCCCGCGCCGCCGAGCGCTTTTCTGCCGATGCACGCCTGCTGCACCCGGTGGACGTGGTGCTGGACTACGAAAAAACCATCTACGACGAACTCGACCTGCTGCGCGAAGCGGCCAACGCCAGCCAGCTCAAGCGCAACTTCGAAGGCTCGCAGCTGCTGTACGTGCCGCAAGTCTATTGGGACTGGTGCCGCCCGAAAGTGCTGGTGATGGAGCGCATCTACGGCGTGCAGGTCACCGACCTCGCGACCCTGGCCGACCAGCGCACCGACATGAAGATGCTTGCCGAGCGCGGCGTGGAGATTTTTTTCACCCAGGTGTTCCGAGACAGCTTCTTCCACGCCGACATGCACCCCGGCAACATTTTCGTCAGCACCGTGAACCCGTGGAGCCCGCAGTACATTGCGATCGACTGCGGCATCGTCGGCAGCCTGACCCCGGAAGACCAGGATTACCTGGCGCGCAACCTGTTCGCTTTCTTCAAGCGTGACTACCGCCGCGTGGCGCAGTTGCACATCGATTCGGGCTGGGTGCCGGCCGAAACCAAGCTCAACGAATTCGAAGCGGCGATCCGCACTGTGTGCGAGCCGATCTTTGAAAAACCGTTAAAGGATATTTCCTTCGGTCAGGTGCTGATGCGTCTGTTCCAGACGGCGCGGCGCTTCAATATGGAAGTGCAGCCGCAGTTGGTACTGTTGCAAAAGACCCTGCTGAACATCGAAGGCCTGGGCCGCCAGCTGTACCCGGACCTCGACCTGTGGAACACCGCCCAGCCGTTCCTCGAGCGCTGGATGCGGGACCGTATCAGCCCGAAAACCCTGCTGGGCAACCTGCAAAGCCAGGTCGAGCAACTGCCGCACCTGGCTAACATGACCCGTGACCTGCTGGAGCGCATGTCCCAGCCCCACGCCAAGGACCCCGCACCGCCGTGGCACAAGCGCAAGGACGACTGGTTCCTGCGCCTGCTGGGCGCCGCGCACCTGGTGGGCGGTACGATACTGGCCGCCGGCGGGCCGCTGAATGAACTGGGCCACTGGCCGGCCGGCATCATGGTCGCGGTGGGCGTGTATCTGATCGTGCGTCGATAGCCAATCCGGTTATACACTGTCGCAAATTGCCGGAGCCGAAAATGAAAGACTGGCTGGACGAGATCAAGTGGGACAGTGACGGCCTGGTGCCGGCCATTGCCCAGGACTACAAGACCGGGCGCGTGCTGATGATGGCCTGGATGAACCGCGAGGCCCTGAGCCTGACCGCCGCCGAGAACCGCGCCATCTACTGGTCACGTTCCCGTGGCAAACTGTGGCGCAAGGGCGAAGAGTCCGGGCACGTGCAAACCCTGCATGAGATGCGCATCGACTGCGATGCCGATGTGGTGATCCTCAAGGTCGAGCAGATCGGCGATATCGCCTGTCACACCGGCCGTCACAGCTGCTTCTACCGCGTGTTCCAGAACGGCGAGTGGAAGACCGTCGAGCCCGTGCTCAAAGACCCGCACGCTATCTATTCGGCAGGACACTGAACATGAGCGATACCCTCAACCGTGTGGCCCAGGTGCTGGAAGACCGCAAAGGCGCGGACGCCGACAGCTCCTACGTCGCCAGCCTGTACCACAAGGGTCTGAACAAGATCCTGGAAAAACTCGGCGAAGAAACCGTCGAGACGATTATTGCGGCCAAGGACGCGCAAATCAGCGGCGACTGCAGCGACGTGATCTACGAAACTGCCGACTTGTGGTTCCACAGTCTGGTCATGCTCGCCCAACTGGGGCAGCATCCACAGGCAGTGCTTGATGAACTGGACCGTCGCTTCGGCTTGTCCGGGCATGCCGAAAAGGCCTCGCGCCCGTCCGCCTGACCAACTTTTACAGAGGAATTGCAGCATGGGCATTTTTGACTGGAAACACTGGATCGTCATTCTTGTGGTCGTTGTGCTGGTGTTCGGCACCAAAAAACTGAAAAACCTCGGCACCGACGTCGGTGAATCGATCAAGGGCTTTCGCAAGGCCATGAACGACGACGAAAAGCCTGCCGACCCGGCCGTCAATCCGGTGCCACCGGCGCAGCCTGTACACCCGCAGGCCACTCAGCCGATCACTGAACGTCGCACCTTCGACGTGCAGGCCGAGCACGTCAAAGAGCAGAACCAAAAAGACTCGTGAGTACTGAATAATGTTTGGTATCAGCTTCTCTGAACTGCTGCTCGTCGGCCTCGTGGCCCTGCTGGTACTGGGGCCGGAACGCCTGCCCGGTGCCGCGCGCACGGCCGGCCTGTGGATCGGGCGCCTGAAACGCAGTTTCAACGCCATCAAACAGGAAGTTGAACGGGAAATCGGCGCCGACGAGATTCGCCGGCAACTGCACAACGAACACATTCTGTCGTTGGAGCAGGAGGCACGGAAGATTCTCTCGCCGGTGCAGGAAACGCCCAAGCCGGTAGAGCCTGTGGCAGAGCATTCGATTGCTCCGCCCGCCGCACCCGCGCCTGCACCG
>NZ_JACARK010000413.1:0-4736 GCF_013386655.1 Pseudomonas sp. K5002
GTCGACCACGAACAGCTTGTCTTCCTCCAGGCGAATCTGCGGGTAGCGCTTGGCAAAGGCCGGTGCGTGCAGCCAGTGGGTGGTGGCGCGCTTGCCTTCGAGCAATCCGGCCTCGGCCAGCACGAAGATGCCCATGCACAACGAAGCAATCCGTCGCGACTGTTTGGACGCCGCCTGGACCAGCCTCGGCAGGCTGGCGTCAGGCAGTTGGAACTCCAGGTAACCGCTGACGATCAATGTGTCATAGCCCTCGGGCCGGATCGGCGTACTGTTCACCGAGAAGCCCTGGGACGTCATGATCGGGCCGCCACTTTCCGACACCAGGTGAAATTCATACGCCTGCTCGCCACGCAGCAGATTCGCGCACTCGAACACCGAGCCCAGGCTGAGGCTCAAGGATTGAAAGTTCGGGTACACCATCAGCGCAATGCTGTGCATCTCATCTCTCCAGGGGGCGCGGAGCGGTGATTGTCGGCGTGTGCCAGGGAAACGGCAACCGCCTTGGCGCAATGTCCGGAATCCTTGCGGACATGACATTGTGCGGTTTTGGCCCGGCTCCTAAGCTTGATTCCATTCCAACCCACATCACCCCGAGGCACTGGCACATGAAAGTATTGATGGTTTTGACTTCTCACGACCAGCTTGGCAACACCGGCCGCAAGACCGGGTTCTGGCTCGAAGAATTTGCTGCTCCCTACTACGCGTTCAAGGACGCCGGGGCCGACGTGACCCTGGCTTCGCCGGCCGGTGGGCAGCCGCCCCTGGACCCGGTCAGCGACCTGCCGGATTCGCAAACCGACCAGACCCGCCGCTTCGCCGCTGACCCGGCGGCGCAACAGGCCCTGGCCACCACCGTGAAGCTGGAGTCGGTCAACGCCGGCGACTTCGACACCGTGTTCTACCCAGGCGGCCACGGCCCGCTGTGGGACCTGGCAGAGTCGAAAACCTCCATCGCCCTGATCGAAGCCTTCGAGCGTGCGGGCAAGCCGATTGGCTTTGTGTGCCACGCCCCGGGTGCCTTGCGTCACGTCAAGGCGGTCAACGGCGAGCCGCTGGTCAAGGGCCGACGCGTCACCGGCTTCTCCAACTCTGAAGAAGCAGCGGTTGGCCTGGCCGACGTGGTGCCGTTCCTGATCGAGGATGATTTCAAGGCGCTGGGCGGCACGTATGAGAAGGGTGCCGATTGGCAGTCCTTTGTGATTGAAGATGGCCTGCTGGTCACCGGGCAGAATCCTGCCAGTTCCAGTGACGTTGCCAAAGCGCTGTTGAAGCTGACCGCGTAACCCGCTGAGTCCCCCCCAAAAGTACGTTGTTGGCGGCTCCCCTGAGCGGGAGCCGGCAGCTTCTGCTTGTCTGAAATTTGAATCCGGAACTTTCCCCCCATGAGCAACAGCGCTTTAGGTACCCCGATCAAACTGGGGCACCACACCCTGAAAAACCGCATCGTCCTGCCGCCGCTTACCCGCCAGCGAAGTGCCCAGCCCGGTGATATCGCCACGGACTTGATGGCGCTTTATTACCGCCAGCGTGCTACCGCCGGCTTCATGGTCAGCGAGGGCACGCAGATCGAGCCTCGCGGCCAGGGTTACGCCTGGACCCCGGGCATCTACACACCGGAGCAGATTGACGGCTGGCGTACCGTGACCGATGCCGTGCATGCCGAAGGCGGCGTGATCTTCGCCCAGCTTTGGCATGTGGGCCGCGTGTCCCATCACGAACTGCAGCCCGACGGCGCAGCACCCGTTGCGCCGTCGGCGATCCAGCCGCAGCAAGCCAAGGCATTCGTTGCAACCGGGCCCGGCACCGGTAAGTTGGTGCAGCCACCCGAGCCGCGCGCCCTGGCTACCGCCGAGGTCAAGGAGTTGGTGGGGCTTTACGCCCAGGCTGCAAAAAATGCATTGGCCGCAGGCTTCGATGGCGTGGAAATTCATTCGGCCAACGGCTACCTGGTCAACCAGTTCATCTCGGCGCATTCCAACCAGCGCGACGATGAATACGGTGGCTCACTGCACAATCGCCTGCGGTTCCTGCGGGAAATCGTCGAGGCGGTGGCCGAAGTAGTCGGCCCGCAGCGCCTGGGTGTGCGCTTTGCGCCGTTGTTCAGCGGCACTGACCAGGACCGGGTCTACATCGGCCTCGTCGAGGAAGACCCGCATCACACCTACATCGAGGCGATCAAGGTGCTTGAGGCGGCCGGCATCGCCTACGTGTCGATTGCCGAAGCCGACTGGGACAATGCCCCCGAGTTGCCCGAGTCGTTCCGCCAGGCGGTGCGTGACACCTTCAGCGGCCGGATCATCTACGCCGGCCGCTACACCGCAGAGCGCGGCGTGCGGCTGGTAGAGGCAGGGCTGGCAGACCTGATCGCGTTTGGCCGGCCGTACATTGCCAATCCCGACTTGCCCCGACGCCTGCTCAACGGTTGGCCGCTGAACCCGTTGAACGCGGACGGCCTGTATGGCGGCACCGAGGTGGGCTTCACCGATTACCCGGTGTATGCCGGGTAGGCACGGGCTACTCGATCGGGTATTTGCCGAATGCCGGGTGCTGCTCGGCGAGGGCCGCGTGGCGTTGCAAGTGGGGAAACGCATCGGCCTTCACGACGTCGGCTATCTTCAGCTGGGTGAAGGACCAGGCGACCGCCACCGTCAGGCTCGCCTGGGTCAGCGGCAAGTCGCTGTCGCGCTCGGCCACCCGCGCCTCCAATAACGCATAGGCCGCCAGCAGTTGTCCGGTCACGCGGTCGATCCACGGCTGATGCAGTTTTTCGGCGGGCCGCAGGTGATGTTCGTAGACGATCTGCACGGTCTTTTCGCACGCTGCCAGCGCCAGGCCGATCACTTGCAGATCCCTGGCAAGCGCTGGGGCTGACGGGGGCAGCAATCGGCTGCCGGCCGGCGCCAGGGCTTCCAGGTACTCGAGGATCAAGCCGGAATCCATCAGCACCGTGCCGTCGTCGAGCACCAGCGTCGGTGCCTTGACTACCGGGTTGATCCCGGAAAACTCATCGAAGGTGCTGAACACCGACAATGCCTGGTGTTCGAACGCGACGCCGTACAGTTCCAGGGAAATGGCCACGCGGCGCACGTAGGGCGAGTCCAGCATGCCGACCAGTTTCATGAAGCCTCCATTAACCGCAGTGTTTTGTTCTGATGACGTTATAAACCGTTTTTCCGCATGTTTATCAATCCACCCGCAACACAATCTTGCCGATATGGTCGCCACCTTCCATGCGCGCATGGGCCTTCGCGGCGTCGGTATAGGCATACACCTCATCGATCATCGGCAGGCAACGCCCGGCCGACAGCACCGGCCACACGTGTTCGCGCAGTTGTGCGGCAATCGCGGCTTTTTCTTCCCGGGTGCGTGAGCGCAACAACGAGCCGGTAACGATCGCGCGTTTGCCGAGGATCGCCAGCAGGTCGATGTCCTTGGCGCGTGCGCCGCCGAGGAAGCCCAGCAACAGGGTTTCTCCCAGTGACAGTGCGCCGCTGCCGGCCAGGGCGGCGATGGCGAACAGCAATACCGTGCCAGGTACGATCAGGCCGGCAATGGCCAGGCACTCCACGCACGCCACGATAAACACCGCCACGGCCAGCCATTGCGGGTTCAGGGTCAGCCAGCCGGTAATGCTATCGAGCCATGGGCCCATACAATCAACTCCCTTTTGTAGATCGTCCTTGTGGGAGCCCGGCTTGCCGGCGATGGCGTCCTTGAGTCCGCTATCGCCGGGCAAGCCGGGCTCCTACAGGTTTATGTATGTTTTCAAATCAAAAAATAGTCGCGGCCTTCGACCTGGCCCCGGCGCAGCGGGTTCCGTGTGCAATACGGCGCATAACCGGCATCGACGAAGCGGTACATCAGGTGTTCATCGCGCCCACCGGGAATGCCCAGGCGGGTGGTCTGGATGATCTGCGCTGGCGCCAGCCCTACGTCTTCCACGTAGAGCAGTTCCTGGTCAAAGCGCTTGGCGTCCCACATCGGCACCTTCAAACCCAGCGCCTTGCACAGCAAGGTCTGGCCGGCGCACAGCTTTTGCGAGGGTCGTGGCCTGCCGCTGGCGTCCGGGTTATTCAGCAGCATCTGCGCCAGGCTGGCCGGGCCGGAGACTTCGTCGACCCACGGATAGGCTGATTTGATCAGCACCGCATTGCCCGGACCGTGGGCGCTGAAGTTCAGCGAATCACCGCCGCGGGCGTAGTACATATAGATGTGCCCGCCATCCAGAAACAAAGCCTTACGCTTTTCTGTGTAGCCCAAGGACGCGTGGCTGCCTTTTTCGGCGAGGTAATACGCTTCGGTTTCGATAATTCGTGCCGACAGCCACAAATCACCAACACGATGGCGAATGACTTTTCCGAGCAATTCGCGCGCGAGCAGTTGCGCGTCACGGTCGAAAAAGCCGTCGGGCAGGGCGTTGGCGGGGATCAGCGGCGAGAAACTGGACATGGCGATCAAAGGTAATACGGCTAAATGTGACAGGATGATAACAACTCCAGCCTTAATTCCCGCTGAACGTCGGGTTTTTACAGTTCATTTCGACCATCCGCCCCTCACCGCTGTCCGTAGGACGGCGTCACAGCTATAATCTGCCGCTTTCCTCTTTGCCAAGACCCCACCAGACCATGACTGAGTCCGTTCTTGACTACATGACCCGCCTGGGTCGCGCTGCCCGTCAGGCCTCGCGGTTGATCGCCCGTGCGAGCACTGCGCAGAAGAACCGCGCCTTGCTGGCG
>NZ_JACARK010000414.1:0-2282 GCF_013386655.1 Pseudomonas sp. K5002
TTCGGCGCCGACGTTGATGGCGAACAGCGGGTTGCGCAGGTCGTGGCCGAGCACGGCGATGAATTGTTCGCGCAGTTCGGCGGTTTCCCGCTCCTGCTGCAGGTCGGCTTCGGTCTGCTGGAGGCTTTCTTCGGCTTCGATCTGCAGCGACAGCACCCGGGCAAACGACTCCATGGTCGACTGGATGGTGCTGCTGCGCAGTTGCGCCGGGTTCGGGTCCAGGGCACAGATGGTGCCGAAGAAACGCCCGTCGGTGCGGAACACCGGCACCGAGATGTAGCTTTCAAAGTGGTAGATGCGCGGCGTGTGGTGGTCGCGGTACAGCGGGTCTTCGCTGGCTTTGTCGATCACGATCGAGACGTGGGAGTCGCGTATTTCGTGGCACAGGGTGGTGGTCAGGTCCAGCTCGCCACCCACGGGCAGGCCAAAGTCCAGTTGGTCGCGCACGGCGCAGGCGGTCCAGGAATCGTCGGTGACCCGGGCCACGGCCGCAAAACGCAAGCCGGTCATCTCGCTGACTACCTGGAGAATCGCCGGGACGGCGCTGATTCTGCCAATGGTGGCAATGTCGACGGCTTTTTGCCCCATGGCGAACGGTTCCGGTCCTGATGCTGCTGGCGTTGTGCCTTGGCTGATGGTTGGGATTCTAGCGAGCTTGGCGGCGTAAGGTACAAATTCGTTCACGCTAATTAGACTAATTGCTCTTCTGGGCGACGAGCGCGCATAAAAAAGCCGCGCGGCCCGAAGGCGGCGCGGCGTTTTTGCGGTTCAACTCAAGTGTCTTGCTTGTTTTCCAGGACTTCGCCGGTCTTGGCATCCAGCTTCACGTCCCACTTCACGTTGCTGGTGTCACGCAGTTCGGTCTCGTAGACCAGGCGGCCGGCTTTGTCTTCCAGTTCGGTGTCAACGATGGTGGCGCCTTTGTGCTGGGCCACGGCCTTGGCGTTGAGCTTTTCAAAATCCATCACGGCACCGGACTTGAGCAGGCTCGGAATCTGGTCCGGGCGAACATCGGCCTGGGCCAAACCGGCGGTAAGGGTCAAGGCGGCAGCAGCGAACAGAGCGGTCAGGTTTTTCATGGTGTGATCCTTTGGGGTGAGCTGTTTAAGTGGGATCAGGTTAACCAGCGCAACTTAACTCACCCTTAAGATTGCGCAGTTTGTTCAATCGGCGGCGAGTGCGGGGTTTCATGCTGGCGTCTCACTTACGGGAGGCACAGATGAAACAGTTAATGGCCTGGGTGTATGCGCCCTTGTTCTGGGCGGGGTTTATCGGGTGGGCGCTGTGGCTGGTGCAGAGGGATGCGCTGCAGTGGCTGGGGCTGGTATTTGTTCTGGCGGTGGCGGTGTCGTTTATCGCCGAGTGGTGGTTGCCCTATGAGCCGCAGTGGAATCGCAACCAGGGTGATCGTCGTCGCGACTTGATTCACGCGTTGGTCAATGAGGGCCTCAATGCGGCGGGCTTGTTGATCTTGCCGGTGCTGACCGCGCTGTTGGCCGTCGACGGTGTATGGCCGCGGGCGTGGCCGCTCTGGGCGCAATTGCTGCTGGCGATCTTCATTGCCGATGCGGGCATCACCCTGATGCATTACGCCAGCCACCGAGTCGCTGCCTTGTGGCGCCTGCATGCGGTGCACCACAGCGTGCAACGGCTGTATGGCTTCAATGGCTTGATGAAGCATCCGTTGCACCAGATGCTGGAAGCCACGGCCGGGTTGGCGCCGTTGATCCTGCTGGGCATTCCCACGGAGGTGGCGCTGCTGCTGGCCCTGGCGATTGCCGTGCAGTTGCTGTTGCAGCATTCCAATGTCGACATGCGCCTGGGGCCGCTGCGCTGGGTGTTCGCCTGGGCGCCGGTGCATCGTTTTCATCACATGAAATATGGCCGGGCTGGGGATGTGAATTTCGGCTTGTTTTTCAATCTGTGGGATTGGCTCTTGGGTACGGCGTTTTACAGCCATGACTATCGAATGGGGCAGGGCGACTTGGGGATTGGCAGCCGGCCGGATTTTCCGCGGGAGTATGTGGCGCAGTTGCGCGACCCTTTCAGGACGGTGCAATTGAGCAAGGAGCCGCCGGTTCCCGTCGGTCTAGTCCAGGATTCGTACGTGCAGGTTGCGCAACGACGCCCCGGCCGTGACGCCGAATAGTTGTTTCATGGTCCGGGAAAAATGCGCCGAATCGGCGAACCCGGCGCCATGGGCAGCCTCGGTCAAGGTGCTGCCGCCGAGCGCCAGTCCGAGCGCCACCCGCAAGCGCCGCCACAACACCAGGCGACGCACG
>NZ_JACARK010000415.1:0-3192 GCF_013386655.1 Pseudomonas sp. K5002
AAACCCTGCCGCCCCTTGAAGATCTGGCCGCCCTCGCCGGCTTGAGCCCGTTCCATTTTCATCGGGTGTTCAAGGCGGTGACCGGCCTGACGCCCAAGCGCTACGGCAGCGCTCATCGCTCGCGCAAGGTACGCGACGGCCTCAAGGACCAGCACTCGGTGACCGACGCGCTGTACGACGCCGGCTTCAATTCCAACAGCCGCTTTTATGAGGCTGCCGACCAATTGCTCGGCATGAAGCCCCGTGACTATAAAGCCGGCGGCACCAATACGGATATTCGCTTTGCCGTTGGCCAATGCTCATTGGGCGCGATTCTGGTGGCCCAGAGCAATCGCGGTGTGTGCGCGATCCTGCTGGGGGATGACCCGGACAAACTGGTGCGCGACCTGCAGGACCAGTTTCCCCGCGCCAATCTGCTGGGTGCCGATCACGACTTCGAACAATTGATCGCCCAGGTGGTGGGCTTTATCGAAGCGCCGGCCCTGGGCCTGGACTTGCCCCTGGACTTGCGCGGCACTGCGTTTCAGGAACGCGTGTGGCAAGCCTTGCGGGAAATCCCGGTGGGGTGCACCGCCAGCTACGCCGAGATCGCCCAGCGCATCGGCTTGCCGACCGCCTATCGCGCCGTGGCCCAGGCGTGTGGTGCCAACAGCCTGGCGGTGGCGATTCCCTGCCATCGCGTGGTGCGCGCCGACGGCAATCTGTCGGGCTACCGCTGGGGTGTCGAGCGCAAGCGGCAGTTGCTGGAGCGCGAAAGCCCGGCAGAATCCTGAGGACGTCTACACCAGTTTGCGCTTGCGAAACTCGGCCACCTTATGCCGATTGCCACACAGCGCCATGCTGCACCAGCGGCGCCTGTGGCCCTTGGTGCGGTCGTAGAACCACAGCACGCACTCGGGATGTTCGCAGGTGCGGATCAGGCCGAAATCCCCTTCCACCAGTAACGTCGCGGCGGCTTCGGCAATCGGCGCCAGGAACTGCTCGGCAGTCTGCACCTTGCGCTGGCGCTCCAGCCGCAACTCGCCAGGCGCCGGCCAAACCAGTTGCGGGTGACTGACCGCCTTGCGCAGGAACGCATTCAGCGCGCCGGGATCGCCCTGCTGGCCGGCCTTGCGCTGTTCCAGTAACACGCGGATCACTTCCCGCAATCCCCGCGCCGCGCCCAGCAGTGCCCCCTCCTCAAATACCGGTACTGCGCCCTCCTCGGCCCAGCCAAGCCGCACCAGCCAGCGCTCAACATCGGCATCGCCTTGCCAGAATTCAAAGGGCACACCGTCGACATTCGCCCGGGTATTGAGCATGTCCAGCACGGGATGATCAGCCAGGACGTAGGGTTCCAATGGGGATGGGGTGATGGCGGGCATGGCGAATCCTCTTCAAGTCCGCGCCATCGTAACCGCTGATTTCGCTTTTGAATAGTTACTAAATTCGCCGATCAGTAACCCATTAAATTAATTTGACAGGTTACACTTTCAAGCGCAGCCTGCAAAACCAGTAACCCAACAAATCAATTTAACCAGTTACAAAGAGGACTACGATCATGTCGATTTCAGCCCCGGTTGTTCGCTATCAGCACGTTGATGCCGATGGTGTGCGCATTTTCTACCGTGAAGCCGGCGACCCGTCCGCGCCGGTGTTGCTGCTGCTGCATGGCTTTCCCAGTTCGTCCCATATGTACCGTGACCTGCTCCCGCTGCTTGCCACCCGCTACCGGATCATCGCCCCGGACTTGCCAGGCTTCGGCTTCACCGAAGTCCCCGCCGAACGCAATTACCACTACAGCTTCGATAACCTGGCGATCACCGTTGGCCACTTCGTCGACGCCCTGAACCTCAGTCGCTATGCCCTCTATGTGTTCGACTATGGCGCACCGGTGGGCCTGCGCCTCGCCGTGGCCCACCCGGAACGGGTCAGCGCGCTGATATCGCAAAACGGCAATGCTTACCTGGAAGGTTTGGGTGACGCCTGGGATCCGATCCGGGCCTACTGGGCCGAGCCGAGCCAGGCCAATCGCGAGGTGATCCGCAACGCGGTCATCAGCCTGGAAGGCACGCGTTATCAGTACCTGCATGGCGTGTCGCAACCGGAGCTGGTGGCGCCGGAGTCCTACATGCTCGACGTGCTCCTGATGCAGCGTCCCGGCAATGACGAGATCCAGTTGGACCTGTTCCTCGACTACCGCAACAACCTGACGCTGTACCCGGCGTTCCAGGCGTTTTTCAAGGCCACGCAAGTGCCGGCGCTGGTGATCTGGGGCCAGAACGATCCCTTCTTCATCCCCCCGGGCGCCCATGCCTACAAAGGCGACAACGCCAACGCCGTGGTGGAATTACTCGACACCGGCCACTTCGCCCTGGAAACCCACGCCGCGCACATTGCCCAACGGATTCATGAAGTACTGGGCGACGCCATCAACTGATAACCGCCCATGAAACACTGGATTCGTCCAGTGAATAATACAGACTGGCCTGGTGCTGCCTGGCCCTGCTAAAACGACGGAACAGCATTCCACCGTTGGAGAAGCGTCCCATGAGCACCTGGCCAGACACCCGAATTCTTGACCTGCTGGGCATCGAGTTACCGATCATTCAGGCGCCGATGGCCAATGCCACGAGCACGGCCATGGTGATTGCGGCCAATCAGGCCGGCGCCCTCGGTTCGATGCCGGCGGCGGCGCTCAGCATCGAGCAACTGCGCGAAGCACTCACCACGATTCGCCAGGCCAGTTCGCGGCCGCTGAACGTAAATTTCTTCTGCCATCAGCCACCGACGCCGGATGCTCACCGCGACCTTCAGTGGAAGAACCTGCTGGAAACCTACTACCGCGAGCTGGGCGCCGATTTTGACGCGCCGACGCCCGTCTCCAACCGCGCACCGTTCAACAACGCCGCCTGTGAAGTGGTGGAAGAATTCCGCCCCGAAGTGGTGAGCTTTCACTTCGGCCTGCCGGAAAAATCCCTGCTGGACCGGGTCAAGGCCACCGGGGCGAAAGTGCTGTCGTCGGCTACCACCGTCGAAGAAGCCATCTGGCTGGAACAGCACGGCTGCGATGCAATCATCGCCATGGGCAGCGAAGCCGGTGGCCATCGCGGGATGTTCCTCAGCGACGACCTGAACAGCCAGATCGGCACCATGGCGCTGGTGCCACAGGTCGTCGATGCCGTGCGCGTGCCGGTGATTGCGGCCGGCGGC
>NZ_JACARK010000416.1:0-1962 GCF_013386655.1 Pseudomonas sp. K5002
TCGACCAGAACAACTCCATGAACGACACCGGCAACCAGGCCGAGGCCAGCAGCCAGATCAGCGCGGGCGTCAGCAGCGGAGCGAGGAGGGTGGTGACGGCGGCAATGGCCACCGACAGGGCCAGGTCGCCCCGGGCCAGCCAGGTCATGACGTTGGACGACGTGCCGCTCGGGCAGCAGCCGACGAGGATCACACCGACGGCAATTTCCGGTGGCAGGTGAAAGACCTGGCACAGCAGCCAGGCCACGCCGGGCATGATCACGAAATGCGCGACCACACCCAATGCCACGCGCCACGGATGGCGCGCGACTTCAGCGAAATCTTCAAGTTTGAGGGTCAGCCCCATGCCGAACATCACCAGGCCCAACAGCGGCACGATGGCGCCTTTGAGGCCGAGAAACCAGGCGGGTTGCAGGAACGCAACCACGGCAAAAATCAGCACCCAGTAGGCGAAGGTATTGCCGACGAAACGGCTCAAGGCGGCGAGTGCACGCATGGGGTTGGTCCTTGTTATTCGATTTTGGAAGTGCGCATGCGATCAAATGTGGGAGCNNCGAATGCGGTGTGTCAGCCAGGAAGATATCAACTGAAAGGACGCATTCGCGAGCAAGCCCGCTCCCACATTTTGATCTTCACAAGGCTTTAGATACCTTGTGGGGTTTCTTCGCCACCCAGTGCCTCAACCAACGCCGGCAGGAAGTCGCCAAACGTCAGCATCATCAGGGTAAAGCTGGCGTCCTGCTGGCCCAGTGCTTCGTCGCCGCCGTCCTGTTCCGCCTGATCCTGCAGCAGGTCTTCGAACTTCAGGCGCTTGACGGTCATTTTGTCGTCCAGCATGAAGGACAGCTTGTCCTGCCAGGCCAGGGACAATTGGGTCACGACTTTGCCGGTGGTCAGGTGCAGTTGGATCTCTTCGCCGGTCAGGTCCTGGCGTTTGCAGCGCACGATGCCGCCGTCTTCGTGGGTGTCGCGCAGTTCGCATTCGTCGAGGACGAAGAAGTCATCGGCCGGTTTCTGGGTGGTGACCCAGTCGGTCATGATGGCGGTTGGCGCGGTTTTCACGGTCAGCGGACGTACCGGCAGGGTGCCGATCACTTCACGCAGGGTGGACAGCAGGTCTTCGGCACGTTTCGGGCTGGCGGAGTTCACCAGGATCAGGCCCTGTTTCGGCGCGATGGCGGCGAAGGTCGACGAGCGACGGATAAACGCGCGCGGCAGGAAGGCCTGGATGATTTCATCCTTGATCTGGTCGCGTTCCTTTTTGTAGACCTTGCGCATTTGCTCGGCTTCGATCTCTTCGACCTTTTCCTTCACCGCGTCACGCACCACGCTACCCGGCAGGATACGTTCTTCCTTGCGCGCAGCGATCAGCAGGAAATCACCGCTGACGTGTACCAGTGGCGCGTCTTCGCCTTTACCGAAAGGGGCGACGAAACCGTAAGTGGTCAACTCCTGGCTTGCACAAGGGCGCGCCAGTTTGGTGGCCAGTGCAGTTTCCAACGCCTCGGCATCAACAGGCAGATCTTGGGTCAGGCGATAGATAAGCAGGTTTTTGAACCACATGGGGTGAGTCTCTCCTTATATACAAAGGGGGGCATTATTCTCCTCATGGCGTCATAGGCCAACCCTCGCTAAGCCATTGGAAGGCCTGAAAAAAATTATTTAAGAAAGTGCTTGCCAGACCATGGGTCGCTCCGTAGAATGCGCGCCACACCGAAAGTGAAGGGTGATTAGCTCAGCTGGGAGAGCGTCTGCCTTACAAGCAGAATGTCGGCGGTTCGATCCCGTCATCACCCACCATTCGCTTTATGTGTTACGCGCAGCGGTAGTTCAGTCGGTTAGAATACCGGCCTGTCACGCCGGGGGTCGCGGGTTCGAGTCCCGTCCGCTGCGCCATATTCGGTCACCTGGAACGCTGAACGCCAGGTACCACAGGAAGCCCGCTCATTGAGCGGGCTTTTT
>NZ_JACARK010000417.1:0-3432 GCF_013386655.1 Pseudomonas sp. K5002
AGCGCTCTGCGGTGGCCCACAGCTGTTTGGCGACCTTCGGCTCGCCCGGGTAACCCTCTTGCGCGGTAAAGCGCGCCAGCACGCGTTTGACGTTGCCATCGAGGATCGGCGCTCGCAGGCCCATGCTCAGGCTGGCAATCGCACCCGCGGTGGACAGGCCAATGCCGGGCAGTTCGGTGAGTTTTTCGACGTCACGGGGAAACTCGCCGCCATATTCGGCAACGACGATCTTCGCGGTCTTTTGCAGGTTGCGCGCCCGGGTGTAGTAACCCAGCCCGGTCCACAGGTGCAGCACTTCGTCTTCCGGCGCGGCAGCCAGGGCTTCGACCGTTGGCAAGGACGCCATGAACCGGTCGAAGTAGTTCAGCACGGTGCTGACCTGGGTCTGCTGCAACATGATCTCCGAGACCCACACCCGGTAAGGCGTGATGCCCTGTTGCCAGGGCAGGTCATGGCGACCGTGGCGGTCGTACCAGTCGAGCACCGCCGTTGAAAACTGCTCGTTTCTCATCGTTTGAACAGGCCTTTAAGCGCGTCTTTCAGCTGTGGATTGACCTTGTCGAGCTTCTGTTCAAGCTTCTCGCTGAGCTTGTTGCCCGCCGCCTTGATGGCGACCTGGCTCAAGCCGTCCTTGTCCAGGCGGCAGGCCTTGGCGCCCAGTTCCAGCGGGCCACGGCAGCGCAGCGGGACTTCGATGTTCTGGAAGTTGGAGCCCACCTGGCAAGCCGGGTCCGGCACGTCGCGCTGGTCGCCTTCGACGATGATGCCGACGCGGTAGTCCATGCCCAGCACGCGCAGGTCGACGTCACCGTCACCGTTGACGGTCAGGCCCGGGATGCGCACTTTCAGGTCGGGGTTGCTGGCCACGCCATTGCGGAAGGTCAGGTTGCCCTTGAGTTCCTGGAACGGGGTGTCCTTGCCGCGCTGGTCGCCGCTGAGGGTCTTGCGGTTGAGCAGGGCGATGCCGGTGCACAGCTGTTGCTCGATGTTGGCGTTGAGCAGCACGCCGTTGTTGATCGCGAAGCTGGCGGTACCGTTGAGGCTGTCGATCAGGGCTTTCTGGCTATTGCCGCGGCCGTTGAGGTTGCTGTCGAGGGTGAGCTGGCCCTTCACCGGCGGGTTCTGCCCCTGGGCTTGCAGGATGCGTTCGACCGGTACCTGCTTGATGCGGGTTTGCAGCGCCAGCAGCGGGATGTCCTGCAACTTGGCGCCCAGCTCCCGCAACCCGGCAGGAATTTCCACATCCTGGGACAGGCTGCGAATCGCCGCGATGGCCGCCTGGGCGCCCTCTTCCACCGACGTACCCTTGATATCTGCGCCAAGGGCCCGTGCCACATGGCTCAGGCGCTCGGCGCTGACGCTGGCGTTGAAGCTTTGCACATGGGGCAACAGCACCGCATTGCACACGCCGTGGGGCAAGTCATACAGCCCACCCAACTGGTGCGCCATGGCGTGCACGAACCCCAGGGACGCGTTGTTGAAGGCCATGCCGGCAAGGAACTGCGCGTAGGCCATGTTCTCCCGGGCGGCCAGGTCTTTACCGTCGCGCACCGCAATCCGCAGGTTGGCGCTGATCAGTTCGATGGCCTTGATCGCACAGGCGTCGGTGATCGGGTTGGCAGCCGTGGACACGTAGGCTTCGATTGCGTGGGTGAGTGCGTCCATGCCGGTGGCGGCAGTCAGGCCCTTGGGCATGCCGACCATCAGCGCCGGGTCGTTGACCGACAGCAGCGGCGTGACGTTACGGTCGACGATGGCCATTTTCACGTGGCGGGTTTCGTCGGTGATGATGCAGAAGCGGGTCATTTCGCTGGCCGTGCCGGCGGTGGTGTTGATGGCTACCAGCGGCAGTTGCGGTTTGGCCGACTGATCGACGCCTTCGTAGTCACCGATGTGCCCGCCGTTGGTCGCACACAGGGCAATGCCCTTGGCACAGTCATGGGGTGAGCCACCGCCCAGTGACACCACGAAATCACAGGCGCTCTGCTGCAGCAGTGCCAGGCCTTTTTCGACGTTCTCGACGTTCGGGTTGGGCTTGGCGCCGTCATAGATCACCGAGTCGATGTCTTGCATCGCAAGCTTCTCGGCGATCATGCTGGCCACACCTGCCTTGGCCATCCCGGCGTCAGTGACGATCAGCGCCTTGCGAAAACCGTAGTTGCGAATCGCGGTCATGGCTTCGTCGAGGCAGTCGAGGCCCATGATGTTGACGGCGGGAATGAAGAAGGTGCTGCTCATGGTGGCTAATCCTTTAAAGTCGTTATGCCTACAGCATCGACCTCGATTGCCTGCGGCATCTTGACCAGGATCAACGCCCGCTCGTGATAAAGTCACCGCCCAGCCGATTTCGAGTAGACCCGCCGCAATGAAGGATTCCCAGGATTTTGATGCCCACCTAGAAGACTGGAACGCCTTGCGCAGCAGTACCGCCATCAGCGGGATCCTGATCGGCAACGGCGCCAGCCGCGCAGTGTGGGAAGATTTTGCCTACGACTCACTGTTCGAAAACGCCCGCACCGTGGAAGAAAAACCCCTGAGCCAGTCCGAACTCAGCGTGTTTGACGCGATGCAGACCCGCAGCTTCGAGCAGGTGCTGGGTGCACTGAAAACCACCAGCCGGGTCAACAAGGCCCTGGCGGTCAGCTCGGCTGCGCCGCGTAATCGCTATTACGCGATCAAGGAAGCACTGATCAATACGATCCACAGCGTGCATATTCCGTGGCGCCTGGTGAAGCCGTCGACACTGGCGACCCTCCATCAGGAGCTGGCGAGTTACCCGACGGTGTTCACCAGCAATTACGACCTGCTCAACTACTGGGCGATCCTGCATGCGCCGGGCATCGATGATCTGTTTCGCAGTGCCGATGCGAGCTTTGACCTGCGCAATACTGCCTGCGACACCACGCGCATTTTGTATCTGCATGGTGGCCTGCACCTGGTGCGTAACCTTGATGGTACGGCGCGTAAATTGCCGACCACTGACAGCACGTTGCTCAGCAGTTTTGCGATCAACAACACGATCAAGACGCTGGATGATGTGCCGTTGTTTGTCAGCGAGGGCAAGGTTGAGGAGAAGCTGAAGACCATTCGCAGTTCTGACTATTTGTCGTTCTGTTATGAGCAGTTGTTGGGCCATGAAGGTGGGCTATGCATCTTTGGGCATCACCTCGGCGCGCAGGATGTGCATCTGGTGCAGGCGATTCGACAGGCGAAGATCAGCACGTTGGCGATTTCGGTGTTTGGGCGCAGTGCGGGGTTTATTCAGCAGCAGAAGCGGCGTTTTGCGGAGTTGTTTGAGGGGATGGAGGTGGAGTTGCGGTTTTTTGATGCGCGTAGTCATGCGCTTGGGAATTCGGGGCTTTCGGTGCCCGTGGAGCGGTGATGGTAGTTGGGGTGAGGTGGTGTGGGGTGGGGTGTACATATCCGTTGCTG
>NZ_JACARK010000418.1:0-2339 GCF_013386655.1 Pseudomonas sp. K5002
TTCAAGGCGCAACTCGCGCAGGGCACGGAAGATTGCCGTGCGCACGCTGACGTCGGCGTGGGTGGCCCATGGCAATAACAGCCGGCCCGCCTGCGTCGTCTTGAGTACGCTCAAGCTCTGGGCGGCGGCATCACGTACCGACGCTTCAGTGTCGGTCAGCGCCTGGCACAGCGCCTCGACCACTGCGTCTTCTTCCCACGCCTCCAGCAGGCTGGCAGCCTGGGCGCGCACGTCGGTGGCCGGGTCGTGGCGCAGGCTGTCCACCAGCCACACCAGGCCGTCGGGGTCTTCCAGGTCAGCCAGGTCAATCAGGGCGATCCGGCGCATGCCGGCATCCGGCGCTTGTAGCCGGGGGCGCAGGGCTTGGATGTCGGGGTTTTCGGTTTCATAGGTCATATGGCAAATCGCGGTCTTGGGTGATCGTTAGGTAGCCCGAGCGGGTTCAGCCGTGGTAACTGGCGACCATCTTCGTGGTGCAGCAGTTCCAGGCAATGGCGCTTGAGGTGGGTAAATTCCGGCGAGGTCATCAGTTCGGTGCTGCGCGGCCTTGGAAAAGTCAGCTGGAAATCCTCGATGATGCGCCCGGGGCGCGGGCTCATCACCAGGATGCGGTCGGCCAGGAACAGCGCTTCGTCGATGTCATGGGTGACAAACACCACGGTGGTGCGGATGCGCGTCCAGATGTCCAGCAGCAAGGCCTGCATCTTCATGCGGGTCAGGGCATCCAGCGCGCCGAACGGCTCATCCATCAACAGCAGGCCGGGACGATTGATCAATACCCGGGCAATTTCCACCCGCTGCTGCATGCCACCCGACAGCTGGTTGGGCCAGCGCTCGGCAAAACCTTCCAGGCCCACCAGGTGAAGGATCTCATCGGCGGCGGCCAGGCGCTCGGCCTTGCCTACGCCGCGCATCTTCAGGCCGAAGGCGACGTTTTCGCGCACGCTCATGTGGGGGAACAGCGCATAGCTCTGGAACACCACGCCCAGGCCGCGGCTGGCGGGTTTGGCGTGGGTGATGTCGCGACCGTCGAGGACGATCTGGCCACCGGTGACGTCGACGAAGCCGGCGATCATTTGCAAGGTGGTGGTCTTGCCGCAGCCCGAGGGGCCAAGCAGGGACACGAATTCGCCTTTTTCCACCGCAAGATCAGTGGCGACCACCGCGTCGACGGCGCCGTAGCGTTTGCTCAAGGCGTTGAGTTGGAGAAAAGCCATGTCTGCGTTCCACCTTTTTGAGTCGCGTCGAAACGCGCTTTTTTGTTTTGGGCAGATGCGAAAAGGGTATTGCGGGTGCGTTGGCGCTCGATCTTGAGTCGGCTGCCGTTAGTTGTTCATTTCGCCCCTGTGGACGCAGATTAGGGCGAAAGACTAGGATGGAGGAAGATGGAATTTCACTGGATAGAGTACTTTTTTCAGTTTCATTCACTGACCAGAATTTAGTGTGAGATATCGGCTTATGTATTCCACTGAACGGAATGAAAGTGTCAAGGAAGTCGGCGCCGGTGGCGTCTCCCGGTTGTTTGCATTACTGCGCATCCTCGGCGCGGCGCCGGACGGTGGTGAACGGGTGACGCAACTGGCGCAGCAGGTGGGGCTGTCGCAACCCACCACCCACCGACTGCTGCGCAGCCTGATGGACGAGGGCATGGTGGAGCAGGATGCGCGCAGCAAGCGCTATCGGCTGAGCCTGGAGTTCTTTGCCCTGGCGGCGAATGCGGGCAACACCGGCAACCTGCGGGACCTGGTGCGGCCGAGCATGTTGCGCCTCAGTGCATCCTTGGGGGATTCATTGTTCCTGCTGGCGCGCAGCGGGTTTGATGCGATCTGCCTGGACCGCAGTGAGGGGCCGTATCCGATCCGTACCTTTACCGGTGATATCGGCGGCCGCGTGGCGCTGGGCGTGGGGCAGGGCAGCCTGGCGATTTTGGCGTTTTTGCCGGAGGAAGAGCGCGAGACGGTGATTCGCTACAACTTGCCGCGGCTCAAGGATTTTCACCTGTACGACGAGGTGTTTTTGCGTTCGGAGGTGGAGAGTGTGCGGCGGTTGGGGTATGCGGCGCGCAATACCGGGGTGCTGGAAGGCATGGCCGGGTTGGCGGTGCCGATCCTGGATCGCAATGGGCATGCGGTGGCGGCGTTGAGTGTGGCGACCATCAGCGACCGCCTGGGGCCGGGGCGGTTGCCGACGGTGGTGGAGTTGTTGAAGCGCGAGGCGGCGGCGATCGGGCCGAAGATCAATCCGTTTGACCCGACGTTGCGCCGGCCTTCGCAGATCTTCGGTGGGTAGGTAATACCAGTAACGACACAGATCAAATGTGGGAGCGGGGGGGGGGGGGG
>NZ_JACARK010000418.1:2350-2880 GCF_013386655.1 Pseudomonas sp. K5002
CCCGCTCCCACATTTTAGACCGTGGCCATCTGTGGGATCCGGGTTGGACTCATCGCCGCCATCGCCACCGAAGTCGCCGCCGTGCGCGTCTCCACTCCCAGCTTCACATACACATGCTCCAGATGCTTGTTCACCGTCCTCGGACTCAACCCAAGAATGTCGCCAATATCCCGATTGGTCTTGCCACACGCCACCCAACGCAGCACTTCCACTTCCCGCTCCGTCAACTGAAACCGCGCCGACAACAGCTTGTGCGCCGGCTCATCCTCCAGGGTGATCACGCTCGGCTGTGTCGCCGCACGCGCCGACAGCAAAATCCGCGACGTACGCAAATGCGCCGCCACCCGCGCCAGCACTTCATCGGTCTGGATCGGCTTGGTCACGTAATCGCTGCCGCCCACCTCGAACCCCTGCACCACATGCTTGCTGTCGGTGAGCCCGGTCATGAACACCACCGGAATGTCCGCGCTGGCCGGTTGTGCCTTGAGCCGGCGGCAGGTTTCAAAGCCGTCCAGGCCGGGCATCACCGC
>NZ_JACARK010000419.1:0-9093 GCF_013386655.1 Pseudomonas sp. K5002
GCGCGGTATCACCGGCCTGGCGCTCGGCCCCGTCGTGCATGCCGCTGCTCAACTCCGCCAGCGCGCTGCTGCTGCCGGCCACTTGCTCGGCGTTGCCTCTGATGGTGCCCACCAGGTCCACCAGGTAGGCGCGCAGGCGGTTCAGGGACTCTTCGATATCGTGCAGTTCGCGGTTGGTCTTGCCCAGGGCAATGTGTTGGCTGAAGTCACCTTCGGCCCAGGTGGACAAGGCCGGCGCCAGGTTGGTCAGCACCCGCGCCAGGCGCCGCTGCAAGGTGTCGATCAAGAGGGCGATCAGCAGAATCAGGCCGATCATCACGCCTTGCATCAGCCGCACTTCGCCCTGGATCTGCGCGTGCTGGGCGCGCACCACAGGCTCCAGCCCGGCGATGGCTTGCTGCACGGCGTTGATTTTCAGGTGGGTGGCGGTGGCCAGTTCGGTGCGTTGCTGGATTTGTTCGCGGGTGCGTTTCAGCTCGGCGGGGTAGCGGGTCAGCAGGCTGTTGAGTTCGCGCTTGAGGTCGACGCCGGTGTCCTGGGCCACGGTTTTTTCAGTATTTTCCAGGCCCATCATGGCCGAGAAATCGTCGGTACTGGACTCGCTGCTGGCGGTCACCCCCAGTAATGGCAGCTGCCCCAGCACGTCAGCCTGGCTGCGGATATTACTGACTTCGCGCTCCACATCGTCGGCCAGTTCGCTGCGCCCGCTGCTCACCAGCTTGTCCCGGGCCAGGGAGAGTTTCGCCAGGTGCTGGGACGCAGCGAGCAACGGCGGCAGATAGCGCGCCGCCTCGGGCGTACTGACGCCGCTGGCGTACTGGTTCAATTGCTCCAGGTTGGCACCGAGTTCGCGTTCGGCTTGCAGCAACAGGGCTTGCGGGTCGCCGGCCAGCTTACCGGCGGCCAGCAGGTCGGTCTTGCCGAAGGTGTCCAGGTCGGCAAGGCTGGGACGCAGGTTTTGCGCCAGCTCTGCGGGTAACTCATCCAGCTGCTGCAACAGGTTTCCCAGGCTCTGGCTGGCGCTGCTCAGGCGCAGGGCGTCGCCACTGGCGAGGTAATCGTCGATATTGCGCGCGGCCTGGTTCTGGAACGTCTGCGACAGGCCAAGGTAGCGCTCCATCAGCAGGTAAGGCCGTTCCAGGGCACGTTGCGACCACCAGAGCGTAGCGCCCAGGGCCAGGCAAACGGCGACCAGAAGGAGGGTGTTCAGATTCGTCAGCAGCTTCAGGCGCATGCGTGGTTTCAACCGACAGCAGAAGTAAGTGCCTGAAGTTATTGCGTTTCCATTACAGAGTTATGACGGATTCGGTGGATTCCGGTGAAAAGGTGGCACTTTGCTTTGATGCACGCGCCGACATCACCCGGTTACGCCCGGCATCCTTGGCGCGGTACAGCGCCTCGTCGGCCTGGGCCGCCATCATCAGGCTGTCGGAGCCGTCGCAGAGCTCCACCACGCCGGCACTGAACGTGCACCACAAATCCTGGGGCTGGGCGGGATAGTGAATCTCGGCGAAGCGCCCGCGAATCTCGTCAAGTACTTGGCAAGCCCTGTCGAGGTCGGTGTCGGGCATCACGATGGCAAATTCTTCGCCGCCGTAACGGCCTATATAGTCGGTCTTGCGCAGGCGCTGCTTGAGAAACAGCGCGAGGCTCTTGATCACCCGGTCGCCCATGGGGTGGCCGTGGCTGTCGTTGACCCGCTTGAAATGGTCGATGTCGAGCATCGCAAAACTCAGCGGCTTGCTCTCGCGGCGCGCGCGGAAGCTGCAGTCTTCGAGCAGTTGCAGGATGTGGGTGTGGTTGTACAGCCCGGTGAGGCTGTCGCGCACCATCCGCGCCTTGAGGTTGCGTGCCCGCGCGGCGCGGTTGCGTACGGTGGTGATCAGGTGCCGGGGCTTGATCGGTTTGGTGAGGAAGTCGTCGCCGCCTTCGCTCATGGCGTCCAGTTGCTTGTCCAGGTCGTCTTCGGCCGAGAGGTAGATGATCGGCACGCTGACGTAGCGGTCATTGTGACGGATCACCTTGGCCAGCTCGGTACCGGTGCAGGCCGGCATATACATGTCGAGGATGATCAGGTCGGGCTGGAAGTCCGCCAGCTCGGCCATGGCCTGGATCGGTTCGATCAGGGTGCGGGTGACGATGCCGGCGCTGTTGAGCAGGCGCTCGGTGTGCATCGCCTGGGCCCGCGAGTCGTCGATGATCAGCACTTTATAAGGTTCGTACTGGGCGACGCAGGTCAGCACTTCGATTTTTTCCAGCAGGCTCGACGCCTCCAGGGTGCCGGTGAGGAACTCCTGGCCGCCGGCGCGCACGGCGGCCAGGCGGGTTGGGGTGTCGGTTTCGTGCAGGCTGAAAAACAGCAGTGGCAGCTTTTGCTCCAGGCCTTCCTGGGCTTCGGCGGCGAGCTTCAGGCCGAGGCCGGCGCCGCAGAAATCCACATCCATCACAATGGCCGCCGGCAAGCGCTCGGCCATGGATGAGCGAAACGCCGCCACGCTGTCGAGGGACTGGGCGCTCAAGCCGAAAAATTCCAGCTGCTTGGCCAGGCGGTCGGCGCGGTCGTGATCGGCCAGCATCACGTAGATCGGCTTGCGCATCGGCGGCAGCAGGGTTTGTTCCAGCTGGTCGCCCTGGCGCAGCCCGGTGCGCGACAGGCGCTGCATCAAACGGTTGAGTTCGGTGATCAGGTGGCTGCTCAGGCGGCCGCGGTTGTCGTCCACCGCCTTGAGTGATGCGCCGATCTGGTGCGCCAACTGGCCGTGTTCCGGCTGCTCGAAGCGCTCGGCAAAGCGCAGCAGGCGCAGGTTGGCCTCACTGAGCTCGGACAAGTCAGTGGTCGACCATTCGCTGCGTTGCAGGCGCTGCCAGATCTCAAGAATTTGACGTGCCTGATGAATTACCCGCTGGGCAAAATGGTGCTTGAGACGCTCACGGCTGGGGTCTTCTGGCTCGGTCATATCCTGACTACTAGTTAGGCTGCATGCTGAGGTCGAACTGATGGCTCTATGCTAGCACCTCTTTTCCGTTGCACGAGTGTCATACGTCAATTAACTGCAAGGTCGCAGAGATTCATTTATCGACCATGCAGTCGCGCGGGCGTAAACAGCGTGCATCCTTTATAGTCGAACCGCGTACTCGCGCCACCCTGGCTAAAAGCGCCGCACTGCTCGGCACGATGGGGCAGGGTTGTGGTCGTAGCTATTGAACTCAAGTGATTGAAAGGATATCGCCATGCTGGACTGGAAAAACCGCGCAGGCAGTGCAAAGGGCCCGGCCCCTGAAACCAAGTCGGCCCCCCGCAGCTATTTCCGTAACCTGCTGATGAGCCGTGCGTTGCTCTCGCTGGTTGCGTTGTACCTGTTGGTCACCGGTGCCCTGGGTTGGTACTGGAGCGAAGAGCCTGCGTTGTTCCCGGTCCAGCAGAATGCGCAAATTGCCGCCGAGAAGGATGGCAAGCAGATGGTGGTGGGCTTTACCACCGTCGAAACCCTCAAGACGGTGGTGGGCACCCTGCTGAACAAGCCGGGTGGCTACATTTCCAACGACCGTTTCCCGCCGGGCCTGTGGATGGACAACATGCCGAGCTGGGAGTACGGCGTACTGGTGCAGGTGCGTGACCTGACCCGTGCCCTGCGCAAGGACTTCGCCCGCTCCCAGTCGCAGTCGGCGGAAGACGCAGACCTGGCCAAGGCCGAACCGCGCTTCAACTTCGACAACAAGAGCTGGGTGCTGCCGTCCAGCGAGTCGGAATACCAGGAAGGCATCAATTCCCTGAGCCGCTACGAAGCGCGCTTGTCCGACCCGAATCAAAAAGGCGCGCTGTTCTATGCACGTGCCGACAACCTGAACAACTGGCTGGGTGATGTGGCGACCCGCCTGGGCTCGCTGTCGCAACGGCTGTCGGCCAGTGTGGGCCGGGTCAAGCTCAACACCGCGCTGAAAACCGAAGCGCTGGCGCCGGGTGAAGTGCCGCAGGTCGACGAAGAAGTGGTGGAAACCCCATGGATGCAGATCGACAACGTGTTCTACGAAGCCCGCGGCCAGGCCTGGGCCCTGTCGCACCTGCTGCGCGCCATTGAAGTCGACTTCGCCGATGTGCTGGCCAAGAAGAACGCCACCGTCAGCGTGCGCCAGATCATTCGTGAGCTGGAAGCTTCGCAAGAGCCGGTATGGAGCCCGATGATTCTCAACGGCAGTGGCTTTGGCATCCTGGCCAACCATTCGCTGGTCATGGCCAACTATATTTCCCGGGCCAACGCTGCAGTGATCGACCTGCGTCAGCTCCTGAACCAGGGTTGATGATGGACGCTTCCACCAGGGAGGCAGCGCACCGCGCCGCCTCCGACGCCGAACTGATTGCCTGGGTCGACGAGCAGGACAACCTGCTCGGCAGCCTCGTACGTTCCGATCTGCGCCGGCGCGGGCTGATCGGGCGCTGCACCTTTATTTTCCTGTTCAACTCGGCCGGTGAGCTGTGTGTGCACCGGCGCACCCTGAGCAAAGCCATGTACCCGGGTTTCTGGGACACGGCGGCGGGCGGAATGGTGGCGGCCCACGAGTCCTATGCCGAATCGGCGGCCCGTGAGCTGGAAGAGGAGCTGGGTGTCAGCGGCGTCGAACTGACCGCCCACGATCACTTCTACTTCGAAGACGGCGACAGCCGGCTCTGGTGCACCTCGTTCTCGGCCGTGTGGGACGGGCCGCTGCGAATCCAGCCGGAAGAAGTCATGGAGGCGCGCTTTCTGCCCCTGGCCACGGTGCTTCAGGAGGCCGAGCAAAAGCCCTATTGCCCGGATGCCCAGGAAGGGTTGCGTCGTTATTTGGCCCTGCGTCGCTAAAGTTGCATAAATTGGCGCCATTTGGCTCTTAGCAAGGGGCGTTTTTGCCGTTACACTGCGCGACTTTTCAGGCTGAACCGCTGTTGTTCCACCCTGTAGGAGCGAGCTTGCTCGCGAAAAACGTAAGCACGACGCGTGCTGTCTGAAGGCCCGCGTTATCGTTGACGACCTTCGCGAGCAAGCTCGCTCCTACAGTGGTTTGAACATCGGCGGCTCAGTAGCGCTGCCCCTGCCTGAGTGGGGCTTCGCGGTCGATGACCCCATCGATCAGTCTTTGTCCTCCCAAGAGGATTGCCGGTGGCCAAAAAAGCCGCATCCTTCGCCGCCCTTGGTGGCCTGGTATTTTCCACCGACGCAGGTCGACACTGCCCGGACTGTCGCCAGCCCGTGGACGCTTGTACCTGCAAAACAACCCTGATTCCCGAAGGCGATGGTATTGCCCGCGTTCGTCGCGAGAGCAAGGGCCGTGGCGGCAAGACAGTGACCACCATCACTGGCGTGCCCCTGGCCGAAGAAGCCTTGAAGGAACTGGCCACCACGCTGAAAAAGCGCTGTGGCACCGGTGGCGCCCTGAAAGACGGCGTGATCGAGATCCAGGGCGACCACGTCGAGTTGCTGTTGGCCGAGCTGATCAAGCTGGGTTACAAGGCGAAGAAATCCGGCGGCTAGCAGCCTCTGTGAAAACCACCCCGATAGCCCGCTGGCTGAACGCGAACTGTCGTCTCCATGGTTTTCACAGAGCCTGTTCCTGACCGGTGTCTAAACTCTGTCCTGCAAGTGGGGTCTACCCCTCTCACAGGCAAATCGTCATTTTCATTCTTTAGACTGCGCCAGCCTCTGATCAGGCCGGTGCACTTCGACTTCATTTATAGGGGACTTCGATGTCCGTACGACGCACACGCAAAGACGATGGCAGCCAATGGACAGTTGCGGACAGCCGCAGTGTTTACGGGATTCGCCATTGGGGGGCCGGGTATTTCGCGATCAATGATGCCGGTCGCGTTGAAGTCCGTCCGAACGGCCCGAACAGCACGCCTGTGGACCTGTACGAGCAAGTCGACGAGCTGCGCAAAAGCGGCCTGTCCCTGCCGTTGCTGGTGCGCTTCCCCGACATCCTGCAAGACCGCGTGCGCCAGCTGACCGGCGCGTTCGACTCCAATATCGAGCGCCTGGAATACCAGAGCAAATACACCGCGCTGTACCCGATCAAGGTGAACCAGCAGGAAGCGGTGATCGAGAACATCATCGCCACCCAGGACGTGTCCATTGGCCTGGAAGCCGGCTCCAAGCCCGAGCTGCTGGCCGTGCTGGCCCTGGCGCCGAAAGGCGGCACCATCGTCTGCAACGGTTACAAGGACCGTGAGTTCATCCGCCTCGCGCTGATGGGCCAGAAGCTGGGCCACAACGTGTTCATCGTGATCGAGAAAGAATCCGAAGTCGGCCTGGTGATCGAAGAAGCCGCCAACCTCAAGGTCAAGCCGCAGGTGGGCCTGCGGGTGCGCCTGTCGTCCCTGGCGTCGAGCAAGTGGGCGGACACCGGCGGCGAGAAATCCAAATTCGGTCTGTCGGCGGCGCAATTGTTGTCGGTGGTCGAGCGCTTCCGCGCGGCGGGCCTGGACCAGGGCATCCGCCTGCTGCACTTCCACATGGGTTCGCAGATCGCCAACCTGGCCGACTACCAGCACGGGTTCAAGGAAGCCATTCGTTACTACGGCGAACTGCGCAACCTCGGCCTGCCGGTAGACCACATCGACGTGGGCGGCGGCCTGGGCGTGGACTACGACGGTACCCACTCGCGTAACGCCAGCTCGATCAACTACGACATGGACGACTACGCCGGCGTGGTTGTGGGCATGCTCAAGGAATTCTGCGACGCGCAGAGCCTGCCGCACCCGAACATCTTCTCCGAGAGCGGCCGTTCCCTGACCGCCCACCACGCCATGCTGGTGGTGCAAGTCACTGACGTCGAGAAACACAACGACGACGTGCCGCTGATCGAAAACAAGGAAAGCCTGCCGGAAACCGTGCAATGGCTGGTGGACCTGCTGGGCCCGACCGACATTGAAATGGTCACCGAAACCTACTGGCGCGCCACTCACTACATGAGCGACGTGGCGACCCAGTACGCCGACGGCAAGATCACCCTGGCCGAGAAGGCCTTGGCTGAACAATGCTACTTCGCCGTCTGCCGCCGCCTGCACGACTCGCTGAAAGCCCGCCAGCGTTCCCACCGTCAGGTGCTGGACGAGCTCAACGACAAGCTGGCCGACAAGTACATCTGCAACTTCTCGGTCTTCCAGAGCCTGCCGGACACCTGGGCCATCGGCCAGGTGCTGCCGATATTGCCGCTGCATCGCCTCGACGAAGAGCCGTTGCGCCGTGCGGTGCTGCAGGATTTGACCTGCGACTCCGACGGCAAGATCAAGCAGTACGTGGATGAGCAAAGCATCGAGACCAGCTTGCCGGTGCACGCTGTGAAAGAAGGCGAGGACTACCTGCTGGGGATCTTCCTGGTGGGTGCCTACCAGGAAATTCTCGGCGACATGCACAACCTGTTCGGTGACACCGACTCGGTGAACATCTACCAGCGTGACGACGGGTCGGTGTACAGCGCCGGGATCGAGACCCACGACACCATCGAAGACATGCTGCGCTACGTGCACTTGTCGCCGGAGGAGTTGATGACTCACTACCGTGACAAGTGCGCCAGCGCGAAGATCACGGCGGCGGAGCGGACTCAGTTCCTGGATGCGTTGCGTCTTGGTTTGACGCGTTCGTCGTACCTGTCCTCGTAAGCACACCGCTTCCAGGCTGACAAAGATCTCAATGTGACAGAGATCCAGTGTGGGAGCGGGCTTGCTCGCGAAGGCGGTGTGTCAGTCAATACATGTGCAGACTGATACACCGCCTTCGCGAGCAAGCCCGCTCCCACATTTGGATCGCCGCAAGTCCTGCAGTTTTTATAGGGCCTGAATAATGTCGAAAAAACTCCTGCAAGTGTTCACCCTGGCCATCGCGACGCTGCTCGCAGCCTGCTCCCCGATCAAAGTGCTCAACGCACTCACCCCCACCAGCACCTTCACCAAAACCTCCTCCCTCGCCTACGGCGATGACCCCCGCCAGAAACTCGATATCTACCGCCCCGTCACCGCCTTGCCCGACGCGCCCGTCGTGGTGTTTTTCTATGGCGGCAGCTGGAACAGCGGTTCCAAGGATGACTACGGGTTTGTCGGCGAAGCATTGGCCTCCCGTGGAATCGTGGTGGTGATCGCCGATTACCGGCTTTACCCGCAAGTGCGCTACCCACTGTTTTTGCAGGACGGCGCCCAAGCAGTCGCGTGGGCGTATCAGCACAGTGCCGAATACGGCGGCGATCCCCGCAAGCTGTATGTGATGGGCCACAGTTCCGGTGCGTACAACGCCGCAATGCTGGCGCTGGACCCGCAGTGGCTGGCCGGGGTTGGCCTGTCGCCGTCAGTCTTCAAGGGATGGATCGGCCTCGCCGGGCCGTATGATTTCCTGCCGATTGAAAACCGCGATGTGCGCCCGGTGTTCTTCTACCCGGACTCGCCGCCCGATTCCCAACCCATCAACCACGTGAGCCAAAGCGCACCCCCCAGCCTGTTGATTGCTTCGGTGGACGACAATCTGGTCAACCCCAAGCGCAACACCGGCGGGTTGGCGAAAAAGCTGCGAGCGGCGGGTGTGCCGGTGGAGGAGTTCTACTTCACCAAGACCAGCCACGCCACATTGGTGGCGTCGATGTCCCGGCCGCTGCGCTGGCTGGCGCCCGTGCTGGACCGGGTCACGGCGTTTATCACGTTCACGCCGGGCCAGTAAGCCAGCGGTCCTGCTTGTTCAGGCGCCAGGCAATTGCCCACAGCGTCAGGCTGCGCAGGGCCATGAACAACAGGAAGGTTATCCACAAGCCGTGGTTGCCCAGGCCCTGCAAGGCCCAGGCGAAGGGCAGCACAATCACCACCGTCAGCAGCATGCCGTTGCGCATTTCCCGGGCGCGGGTGGCGCCGATGAACAGGCCGTCCAGCAGGTAGCTCCACACGGCGATCAACGGCAGTACGGCGAGGTAGGGCAGGTAGATGTCGGCGGTTTCGCGCACGCTCGGGATATCGGTTTGCATGGCGATAAACAGGTGGCCGAACACGGCGAACAGGATCGCGAAGCCGACACTCGCCAGCAACGACCAACCACAGGCCACCACCAGCGAGCGGCGCAAGGCCTGGCGGTCGTGGGCGCC
>NZ_JACARK010000042.1:0-7898 GCF_013386655.1 Pseudomonas sp. K5002
CCTGCGCTGAAAGCATAGGCCGGGCGCTGGCCAGCGAATCCGGCAAAAGCCTCGACGACGCCAGCAACGAGGCGCGCTACGCCGCCCAGATCACCCGCTACCACGCCGAATGGGCACGCCGCATCGAAGGCGAAATCATCCCCAGCGACACCCCGGACGAAAACCTGTTCCTGCAACGCGAGCCGATTGGCGTCGTGGCTTGCCTGATTCCGTTCAACTACCCGGTCTATACCCTGCTGCGCAAAATCGCCCCGGCGCTGATTGCCGGCAACACCGTGGTGGTGCGCCCGAGCAACAACACGCCGTTGTCCGCCTTTGAAATCGCCCGTGCCGTCGAGCAGTCGGGCATGCCGGCCGGCGTGATCAACATCCTGACCATGGACCACGCCACCGCCGCCGCCCTGTGCACCCACAAGGCCGTGGGCCTGATCACCCTGACCGGCAGCGTCAACGCCGGGCGCATCGTGCTCGACTATTGCAAGGCCAACATCGCCAAGCCGTCCCTGGAGCTGGGCGGCAAGACCCCGGCGATCATCGAGGCCGACGCCGACCTGGAAAAAGCCGCCAGCGACATCATCGCTTCCAAGACCACCCACTGCGGCCAACTGTGCACGGCCGTCGAGCGGGTGTATGTGCAGGAAAGCGTCTATGACCGATTCCTGGCCCTGCTCAAGGCCAAGATCGGCGCCGTCAAATTCGGTGACCGTGCCACGGATGCGGGCCTGATGGGCCCACTGGTCAACGCCAGCTCCCGGCAGAATATTCACGCCATGGTCGAGCGCGCCATCGCCGACGGTGCTGTACTGGAAACAGGCGGCGTACTCCCCGAAGGTCCGGGCCATTTCTACCCCCCGACGCTGCTCAGCGCCTGCCGCCAGGAAGAAATCTTTGGCCCGGTGCTGCCGGTGCTCAAGTACCGCGATATCGACGAAGCGCTGGCCATGGCCAACGATCACCAGTTCGGCCTGTCGTCGGTGCTCTATACCGAGAACTACCGCACGGCCATGAAAGTCGCCAACGCCATCGAGGCTGGCGAGTTGTACGTCAATCGGACCCCGGCCGACCCTTACCAGGGTTTCCACGCCGGCTGGAAACGCTCAGGGCTGGGCGGCGATGACGGCAAGCACGGGATGCTTGAATTCACCCAGACCCGTTTGGTGGTCATGAAGTACTGATTCACCGATCACCGGCTTTACCTTAATAAAAACAATTATCGGGGCACCTGCTCAGTGGGTGCCCGAGGTCTACAAGATGTCCAAGCCTGCACCCGTTGCCCAGGGTTTCGATGCCGTGTCCGCGGCTAAAAGCGACAAGGCCAGTCGCTACTTCCAATTGATGTTGCTGGTACTGGCTGCCGGGGCGATCTACCCGATCCTCTACCTGCGCCAGGTCTACCAGACCACCATGCTCGAGGTGTTCCAGATCAACCACAGCCAGCTGGGTTATCTGTACTCGATGCTCGGTACGATCTTCCTGCTCAGCTACCTGCCGAGCGGCTGGTTGGCCGATCGCCTGCCGCCACGCTTCCTGATCTTCTTTTCGTTGGTGGCCACCGGGGCCCTGGGTATCTGGTACTCCACTGTGCCGTCGATGACCGGCCTGATGATCATCTTCGGCTGCTGGGGCCTGACCACCGGCCTGACCTTCTGGGCTTCGGTGCTCAAGCGGGTGAAGATGATCGCCCATCACAGTGAGCAGGGCCGCTTCTTCGGCATCCTCGACGGCGGCCGTGGCCTGGTGGAAGCCTTGCTGGCGACCGTGGCCCTGGGGCTGTTCGCCTACGCCACCGAGACCCGCAGCCAAACTGCGGCCGAAGGCTTCAAGCACGTGGTGTACCTGTATTCGTTCGTGTGTATCGCCATTGGTTGTGTGCTGGTGCTGCTCAAGGACCCCAAGTCCATGGCCGAAACTGCGGCGGTGGAGAAGGGCAAGTTCAACCTGATCGCCGACCTCACCACCCTGGTGAAAATCCCCGAGCTGTGGCTGGTGACCGCCATCGTGTTCTGCGGTTACCACATGTTCTGGGCCACCTACAGCTTCTCCGATTACCTGCAAGGCAGCGGCATGACCGCCGTGATGGCCGGCACCATCACCACCATCAAGTTGTGGATGCGGCCCATCGGCGGGATCGGCGGCGGCTGGCTGGGGGACAAGTTTTCGAACATCTCGGTGCTGATCGTCGCGCTGCTGCTGGTAACCCTGGCGATGGTTGGCCTGATCGTGTTCCCGGCCATTGGCAGCCTCGGCTTGCTGATCGGCACGGTGATCTTTATCGGCCTGATGACCTACGCGATTCGCGGCCTGTACTGGGCGATCCTCGACAGCTGCGACATCCCGCTGCGCATCACCGGCCTGGCCATCGGCATCGTCTCGGTGGTGGGTTACCTGCCGGACACCTTTATCCCGCTGATCAATGGCTACCTCACCGACACATACCCGGGGCAGGTCGGCTACAACCTGTACTTCGGCTACATCGCCTTCATCGGCGTGCTCGGGACCCTCGCGGCCCTGACCTTGCGCGCCCGGATCAATCGTAAAAAATTCAACCAGACAGGTGCCTGAGATGAAAATCGTCGCCCTTGAAACCCATATTGTCGCCGTACCGCCGCCGCACATCGGCGGCATGTATTGGCTGTTCGTCAAACTGAAAACCGACTGCGGCATCGAAGGCGTGGGCGAGATCTACGCCGCCACCTTCGGCCCCAAGGCCATGCTGCCGATCATCGAGGACGTGTTCGAGCGCTACCTGCTCAACCACGACCCGCACCACATCGAGCGCTTCTTCCGCCAGGCGTACTCTAGCGGCTTCACCCAGCGTCCCGACCTGACCATGATGGGCGTGGTCAGCGGCCTGGAAATGGCCTGCTGGGACATCATCGGCAAGGCCGCCAACAAACCGGTCTATGAGTTGCTGGGGGGCAAGGTCAACGAACGCCTGCGTTCCTACACCTACCTGTACCCGGTCAACAGCAAGGGCGAGTACGACTACGACGACCCGGACCTGGCCGCCGAATGCGCGATCGAGAACATGAACAAGGGCTTCACCGCCGTGAAGTTCGACCCGGCAGGCCCGTACACCGCGTACTCCGGCCACCAGATCTCCCTGGAAGTGCTGGAACGCTGCGAAACCTTCTGCCGCAAGATTCGCGAGGCGGTGGGCGACAAGTGCGACCTGCTGTTCGGCACCCACGGGCAGATGGTGCCGTCGTCGGCGATTCGCCTGGCCAAGCGCCTGGAGAAATACGACCCGCTGTGGTTCGAAGAACCGGTGCCACCAGGCCAGGAAGAGGCCATGGCCCAGGTCGCGGCGAAGACCAGCATTCCCATCGCCACCGGCGAGCGCCTGACCACCAAGTACGAGTTCTTCAAGCTCTTGCAGGCCGGTGGTGCATCGATCCTGCAAATGAACGTGGCCCGCTGCGGTGGCCTGCTGGAAGCCAAGAAAATCGCGAGCATGGCCGAGGCCTACTACGCGCAGATCGCCCCGCACCTGTACAACGGACCGATCGGCGCAGCGGCGAGTTTCCAGTTGGCCACGTGCACGCCGAACTTCCTGATCCAGGAAAGCATCATGACCCGGGGCGGCTTCCATGCCGAAGTGCTGACCAAGCCGCTGCAATGGGAGGACGGCTACATCATCCCGTCCACCGAGCCGGGCCTTGGGGTGGAGCTGAACATGGACGTGGTGCGCAAGCACACGCCGTACACCGGCGAGCGGCTGCACCTGCAAATGGCGCCCACGCCTGCTGACGTGAAAGACACTTCGCCCGCCAAGGGCTAAAAAAAACGACTTATGCGGTAACCGTGAATGACATACGACTACATCATCGCCGGCGCCGGCGCCGCAGGTTGCGTCCTGGCCAACCGACTCTCCGCCTCGGGCGAGCATTCGGTATTGCTGCTGGAAGCCGGCGGCAAGGACAGCTCCTGGTGGTTCAAGATCCCGGTCGGTTTCGCCAAGATGTACTACAACCCGACCTTCAACTGGATGTACTACAGCCAGCCGCAAAAACAGCTGGCCGACCGTGCCATCTATGCCCCGCGGGGCAAGGTGCAGGGCGGTTCCGGCTCGATCAACGCCATGATCTACGTGCGCGGCCAGGCCCATGATTTCGATGACTGGGCGGCCAATGGCAACGACGGCTGGGGCTTCAAGGACGTGCTGCCGTACTTCCGCAAGCTGGAAAATCACCCCCTGGGCGACACCGAATACCACGGCAGCAGCGGCCCCATCAGCATCACCCCGATGAAGGGCCAGACCCATGCCATCTGCGATGTATTTCTCAAGGGCTGCGAGCAATTGGGCTATGGCCTGAGCGATGACTTCAACGGGCCGAACTTCGAAGGTGCGGGCCTCTACGACGTCAACACCCGCAACGGTGAGCGCTGCTCCAGCAGCTTTGCGCACCTGCACCCGGCGTTGGGTAGGCCGAACCTGACCGTGGAGTTGCATGCGCTGGTAGACCGCGTGCTGTTCGACGATCAGCAGCGCGCCACCGGCATCAGCGTGACCCAGCACGGCGTGGTCCGCACCTTCAGCGCGCGCAAGGAAGTGATCCTGTGCGCCGGGGCGGTGGATACGCCGAAGATCCTGCAACTGTCGGGTGTGGCGGACAAGCAATTGCTCGCCGAACACAACATCCCGCTGGTCAAGGACCTGCCTGCAGTGGGGCAGAACCTGCAGGACCACCTCTGCGCCAGTTATTACTACAAGGCCAATATCCCGACCCTGAACGACCAGCTCAGTTCGCTGTTTGGCCAGTTCAAACTCGGCCTCAAATACCTGCTGACCCGCAAGGGCGCGCTGGCCATGAGCGTCAACCAGGCCGGCGGGTTCTTTCGCGGCAACGATGGGCAGGCGCACCCCAATCTGCAGCTGTACTTCAACCCGCTGTCGTACCAGATCCCGAAAAACAACAAGGCCAGCCTCAAGCCCGAGCCGTATTCAGGCTTCCTGCTGTGCTTCAACCCGTGCCGGCCTACCAGCCGCGGGACGATCCGCATCGCCTCGAAAAACCCACGGGACGCGGCCTTGATCGACCCCAACTACCTGAGCACCCAAAAGGACATCGACGAGGTGATCCAGGGCAGCCGGCTGATGCGCAAGATCATGCAGGCGCCGGCGCTCAAGGGCGTTACTGTGGCCGAGGTATTGCCGGGGCCGGCGGTGCAAACCGATGAGCAGATGCTGCAGTACTTCCGCGAGAACAGCGGCTCGATCTATCACCTGTGTGGCTCTTGCGCCATGGGCTCGGACCCGCTGGTGTCGGTGGTGGACAAGCGCCTGAAGGTGCACGGGATGCAAGGACTGCGGATTGTCGATGCGTCGATTTTCCCCAACGTGACCTCGGGCAATACCCATGCGGCGGTGTTGATGGTGGCGGAGAAGGGCGCGGATCTGATCCTGCAGGATGCCTGAATTGATCGTTCCCACGCTCTGCGTGGGAATGCATCCTGTGACGCTCCGCGTCACGACTTCAAGAGCAGACGCGGAGCGTCCAGGGCGGCGTTCCCACGCGGAGCGTGGGAACGATCATAGAGAGACCGTGTTCTGCCACTGGGCAACCGTTTCGGCACTGATGCTTACCCCACCACACACAATCACCACCACATCCTCAATCCCGGCAATCGCCCCATGCTCCAGATACGCCACGGCCAACGAAACCCCACATGCCGGTTCCACCAACTGGCGTAAATCATCGGCGTACCGCGCCACGCCCATCATCGCGTCGGCATCACTCAACACCACGCATTGATGGGCAAACCTGCCGATATGCTGCACCGGCCACGTCGCCACCTGGGTCGCGGCCAACGACTTGGCCACGGTATCGATCTTCGCCAGCCGCACGGGCTTTCCAGCCTCTACGGCAGCAGCAAACGAAGCCGCGCCCGCCGTTTCACACGCAATCACCTTGCAGCCGAACCGCCCATGACGCTCCAGTCCCGTCAGAACGCCCGCGCGCCGCCCACCGAGGTCACGATCAAGCCGTCGATGCGTTTTTCCAGCAGCACCCTCAGGTAGCTGCGCTGCTTTTCGGCATTATCGTCGGAGTTGCAGAGGATCACGCAATAGCCGTTACGCTCGCAGTAATCCTCGATGCCCCGGGCCAGTTCCGCAAAATACGGATTGAGGCTGTTGGGCACCAACAGGCCGATGGTAGCTGTGGTCTTGGCCTTCAGCGAGCGCGCGACCGCACTGGGTACATAGTCGAGCTGCTTGATGGCCGCCTCGACCTTGATCCGTACCGGCTCGCTGACCGGGCGCGTCTTGTTCACCACATGAGACACCGTGGTGTAGGAAATCCCCGCCAGCGCGGCCACATCCTTGATCGTTGCCATGGCTCAGGCTCGCCGACTGGCGCGCTGGCTGCGGTAAGTATCGAGCACCACCGCGATCACGATCACGGCACCGGTGATGATACGTTTGGTCGGCTCGGTGGCGCCAATCTGCGCCAGCCCTGCCGCCAGTACCGAGATGATCAGCACGCCGAAGAAGGTACTGATGACCGAGCCACGCCCGCCCATCAGGCTGGTGCCACCGATCACTACCGCAGCGATCACTTGCAGCTCCAGGCCGGAACCGGCGTTGGGATCGGCCGCTTCCAGGCGCGAAATCTGGAACAGCGCCGCCACCCCCGCCAGCAGGCCCATCAGGCTGAACACCAGGATCTTGTAGGGCTTGGGATTGATACCCGCCAGGCGCACGGCCTCTTCGTTGGTGCCAATGCCGATCAGGTAGCGACCGAACACCGTACGGGTCAGCACCAGCTGCGCGGCGATGATCACCAGCAACGCGATGATGAACGAAGGTGAAATGCCGAAGGCCACCGGGTTGGACAGCCAGGCAAACGAATCACCGATGTATGCGGTACGCGAGCCGGTCATCTGGTACGCCACGCCGCGCGCCATTTCCAGCACGCCGAGGGACACGATGAATGACGGGATCCGCCAGGCCACTGTGATCGAACCGGTAATGGTCCCGGCCAACGCGGCGCAGCCCATGCCCAGCACGGCTGCCGGCAACACACTCCAGCCCCAGCCGAGAATCGCCACGCTGACGGCCGATGCGGCCAGGGCCAGCACGGAGCCTACCGACAGGTCGATGCCGCCGATGATCAGCACGAAGGTCATGCCGACTGCCAACACCATCAGGTCGGGAATCTGGTTGGCCAGGGTGCTGAAGGTGTCGTACGAGAGGAAGTGGTCGCTCAGGAACGAGAACAGCGCAATCATCGCCAGCAAGGCGCCGGCCAGGCCCAGGTAGGTGCCCAGGCCATAGAAGTTGCCGCCACGTTTTGCGGGGGAGGAAGTGGTTTTCATGGGGTATTCCTAGGCGCTGCGTCGTTGAGCAGCGCATCACGTTTCTGATAGCCGGCAAAAGCAGCGGCAAGCAATTCGTCCTGGGTCCAGCTGTCGCGCTCGAAGGTCTCGATCAGGCGCCCGGCGGAAAGTACCCCGATGCGGTCGCAGATCAGCATCAACTCACGCAGGTCGCTGGACACCACCACCAGCGCCTTGCCCTGGCGGGTCAGGTCGCCGAGCAACGCATAGATATCGAATTTGGCGCCGACGTCGATGCCTCGGGTCGGTTCATCGAACAGCATCACCGNNACCTTCTGCTGGTTGCCACCCGACAGCTCGGACACCAGCTGCGCCGGACTGGAACTGCGGATACGCATGGCGTCGACCTGGCGCTTGGCCAAGGCCGTTTCGTCACGACTGTTCACCAGGCCACCGCTGGACACCTTCGGCATGTTGCCCAAGGCAATGTTGGCGCCGATAGATTGGGTCAGCAGCAGGCCTTCGCCCTTGCGGTCTTCGGTGATCAGGGCGATGCCATGGCCAACCGCGTCGACGGGCGAGCGAATGCTGACGACTTGCGCAGGTGTGCCCAGGGC
>NZ_JACARK010000420.1:0-28779 GCF_013386655.1 Pseudomonas sp. K5002
CCGCTGACTTGCTGCGACACACCCGCGCTGTAGGCCAGCGTATCGTCCTCGAACGCGTTGCCGCTCAGGGTCGCGGTGCGTGATGCCGAGCCCCGCGCGCTCTGGTTCATGTTGGCCGTAACGCGCTGGCTGCGCGTGCCGCCCAGGGGCATGCTGATGCTCAGGGACAGGCTGCGGTCGTCGCTGTTGGCGCCTTTGTTCAGGCCCAGCCCAAGGGAGTAGGAAATGTCCCCGACGCTCGCGCTGTATCCCAATTGGATCGAGGTGTCGGCCTTGCTCTTGTCCCAGTAGGCGGTTTTCGACACGTTGGCATAGACCCCGCCGTAGCCGCCCAATTGCTGCGACACGTTGGCGGTGAAGTTGCTTTTCATGTGGCCGCTGCGGTACGTGTCCAGGGTTTGCTCGGTGCTGCGGCTGTTCAGCGCTTCGTTGAACGAGTAGTAGCCGCCGGTGGAGTAGCGGTAGCCGATCAGGCTGAAGTTGGTGTCGGTGGCCGCCAGGGACTTGGAATAGCGAAAGCGAAACGACTGGCCGCTGGACGTGGTTTTCTCCCGGCCCACGGCGTCGCTGCGGGCGTGGGTCACGTCCACCGAGATCGCGCCAAAGCCGGCAAAGTCGTGGGCAAAACCCAGCAGGCCGGCGTTGTATTGATTACTCAGCAGGCTGCCGCCAAACAGCGTGGTGCTGCCGCTCAAACCGCGTCGTAGGGAGGCCTGGATAAATGTTGGGGTTTGCTGCACAAAGGACGATTGCGCCGGGCGGTATTGGCCGGCGAATACCGAATAGCTTTGCTGGCCTTCGCGCAGCATGTAGGGCACCGACGAGAACGACTGGGTGTAGATCTGGCGCTGGCCGTCCGGGCCTTCCACGGTGACTTCGATGTCGCCATTGCTGGCGGTGGGGTACAGGTCGGTCAAGGCGAACGGCCCCGACGGCACCCATTGCTCATGGATCACATAGCCGCGCTGGCGGATGATCACCCGCGAGCGGCCATTGGCAATGCCGCGAATCACCGGGGCGAATTCGCGGGCCTGGTCGGGCAGCATGTCCAGATCAGAGGCGATGCCCAGCCCGCGATAGGGGATCGCGTCAAACAGGTCGCCTTCGGTGGTGGAATCGCCCAGGGTGGCGATCGCCATCATATTGCCCATGTCGCGCTGGGCGTAGGTTTCCAGCGACTCCCAGCGCCCGGGCGTGGTGCTGCCTTTTTGCCAGGTCGAAAAATTGCGCAGGCGCCAGGCCCCGGCATTCACGCCGCTCCTCAGGCTGCCGAACTGGTCCTGGCGGCGGCCGGTATCGGACTCCACGGTGCTGCCGGTGAAGCTGTAGTTGGTGAAGGCCACCTGTTCGCCGTTACTCCATTGCCGACGGCGCACTTCAAAAGGGATGCTGCCCAGGTAGGCCTGTGGGATTTCAATCGACAGGATCTGGCGGTTGAAGTCGTAGTCGTAGCTCACGCCGGCCAGGCCCTGATCGAACGCAATGCAGGTGGGGTCGGCGTCGGTGCGGTTTTGCAGGGCCGTGTCGGCCACGCCCTGGGCGCGGAAGAACTCGACATCCAGGCAGGGGAACAGGCCGGTGCTCGAGCGTTCCTGGGTGCCGGTGGCGCGGATGAAACGCACATCACGCTGTTCGATCGAGCGCTGGTTGAGCTGGATATCCACCCGGTAAATCCCCGGCAACTGGCCGTCGCTCATGGCGCTGACCTGTTGTTTCACAGCGGCCGAACTCTGCCCGCCGCCGATTTCGAGAAACGACGCATCGAACTCGTAGCCGGCGTGTGCGGGGGCCAGGTGCAAGGCGGCGGCGGCCACGAGCGGGCAGCCGAAAGCCTTCACGGCGCAACGGCGCATGACTGGGAATGAACGGAGCATGGTCGTTCCTGAAAAGGCGTTCCGGGGTTGTCGCGTGGGTATCAGTGAATGCGGATGACGGGGGCGGTCACGATGCTGCCGTAGTCATCGATGTAGCTCAGTTGCACTTCATCGCCGGCCTTTGCCTGGATCGGCAGCTCACGCGCTTCGCCTGGGCGCAGCACATCCGGCGCCTGGGTGATCGGCAGGCCGTTGAGCTTCAGTTCGCTGACCACCACGTGCAGCTTGGAGGCGTTATTGACGGCCAATGCACCCGCTTGGGCCTTCCAGTTCACTTGCGCCACCGCGTCCTTGAGCGAACCTTTGAGGCCGGCCGGGCGGTAGAACAGTTTGATCGTGGTCTTGAGCGCGATCTGCAGCACGTTCTTGCCTTTTTGATCGTCGCTCATGGCCGGGATTGCCTTGACGTTCATCAGGAACAGGCTTTCGCGGTCCTGGGGCACTTCTGGGCCACCGGTAAAAATGATGCGCAGGATATTTTCCTTGTCGGCATCCAGCCGGAACAGCGGCGGCGTGACGATAAAGTTATCGACGCTTTCCTCGTTGCCACTGCCGAAGTGGCTGACCCAGGACTGCACGAGGTAAGGCGAGGTGTCGTCGCGGTTGCTGACGCTCAGGTTGGCTTCGTTGGAAGCGCCGTCGTAGATCAGTCGCGTGGCGCCGACGGTGACGGCGGCGTTGGCGGCGCTGTGCCAGAGCGGCAGCAGGGCGAGCAGAAGATAGACTTTCAAACGCATGACAGGGGGACCTCCGGAAGCCCGCGGGCCGGCGCGCGAACGCCTGGCCCACGGTGTTGACGAGCAATTACTTGTAGGTAACGTCGAAGCTGGCCAGCGCGTGCACCTGACCGGTGCTGATGCCGGAGGTGGTCACCGCGTCGTCGCCTTCACCGGTGGTGGTGTCGGCGACGGTGCGCACGTAGGCAGCGGTAAAGTCGAAGGTATTGGACTGTGCACGCAGGTCGTAATCGGCGGTCGGCGTGTTCAGTGGCAGTTTGTTGCCGTTACGGGAGTCGGTGATCTGGATCGCGATGCCGCGCACCTGGTTTTCACCGGTCAGGCCCAGTAATGTCGGGTCGCTGGCGTCTTGCTGGCCGCTGAAGGTGATCGCGACGTTTTTACGGGTCGCGGTGCTGCAGTTGTCCAGGCTGATGGAAAACGGCTTAGCTTTATCGGTGAGCACCGAACCCACGGTGGGCGCGAAGTCAGCGATGCGCACCGGGTCCAGAGTCACCGACTTGTTCACGTCGCCGGTGGTGATGGTGCAGGCGTTATCGGTGACGGAACCGGTGAATTCGATCTGCCCGTCCGCCGCCTGAGCGGTGCCGGCCAGCAACCAGCAAGCGCCGCAGGCGAGGGTGAGTTGGCTCAGTTTGTTCAGCATTGCAGTGCCTCTTTTAAGAGAAGGAAGGTTGTCTGCCTACCCGTCAGGTAAGCCAATCCATAGTGCAATGCTGTGATTTAGAGGCACATGAGACGGATCTTAAAAACTGGCGAACTGATGGCCGCCCGACCGCTGAGTCCATATAAGGCGCCGAGCGTGATATTCTGCGCGCCATCTTGGTCTAGCCTCTATCGAGTACGTACACCCGTATACGTCCCGGTGGTTAGCTGGCGCCCAGGTAGCTGAAGCCAATAATGATAAGAAGTCAGCGCAGAAGGGACATAAAAGTGAGGTCGATACGTCGGCCTTGTGTGCCCACCCTGCGGTCCCCGAATGAATGTGCACACCCCGCGGTGCGTTGCCTGGCGCAGCGTGATTGAGGGTTGCCCATGATCAGGGGCAGTGGGGCGGATGGCGTTTTATCATAGGTGCTACTGATGTTTAAAAAAGTAAACACTGCCCTGCTGGGGCTGGCTTTGTCGATGGGGATCACTTCCGTTCACGCGGAAGAGGCAAAGAAAGTCGATGTGCTGCTGATCGGCGGCGGCATCATGAGTGCAACCCTGGGTGTGTGGCTCAATGAGCTGCAACCGGACTGGTCGATGGAGATGGTCGAGCGCCTCGATGGCGTGGCCGAAGAAAGCTCCAACGGCTGGAACAACGCCGGTACCGGTCACTCGGCTTTGGCTGAGCTGAACTACACCCCGGAAGACAAGAACGGCAACGTTGAGATCCCGAAAGCGGTCGAGATCAACGAAGCGTTCCAGATCTCCCGTCAGTTCTGGTCCTGGCAGGTTCAGCAGGGCGTCCTGAAGAACCCGCGTTCGTTCATCAACTCCACTCCGCACATGAGCTTCGTGTGGGGCGATGACAACATCAAGTTCCTGAAGAAGCGTTACGAAGCGCTGCAGGCGAGCCCGCTGTTCGCCGGCATGCAGTACTCCGAGGACCCGGCGCAAATCGCCAAATGGGTTCCGCTGATGATGGAAGGGCGTGACCCGAACCAGAAAATCGCGGCCACCTGGACCCCGATCGGTACGGACGTGAACTTCGGCGAGATCACGCGCCAGTTCGTCGCTCACCTGCAAACTACGCCGAAGTTCGACCTGAAACTGTCGAGCGAAGTGCAGGACATCACCAAGAACGCCGATGGCACCTGGCGTGTCAGCTACAAGAACCTGAAAGACGGCACCAAGACGGAAACCGACGCCAAGTTCGTGTTCATCGGCGCGGGCGGCGGTGCACTGCACCTGCTGCAGAAGTCGGGCATTCCTGAAGCCAAGGAATACGCGGGCTTCCCTGTTGGCGGTTCGTTCCTGGTCACCGATAACCCAACGATTGCCGAGCAGCACCTGGCCAAGGCCTACGGTAAAGCTTCCGTTGGCGCACCGCCGATGTCGGTTCCGCACCTGGATACCCGCGTGCTGGATGGCAAGCGCGTGATTCTGTTTGGCCCATTCGCTACCTTCTCGACCAAGTTCCTGAAAGAAGGCTCGTACCTGGACCTGCTGACCAGCACCACCACCCACAACATCTGGCCAATGACCAAAGTCGGTATCCGCGAATACCCACTGGTCGAGTACCTCGCCGGCCAACTGATGCTGTCGGATGACGACCGCTTCAAGGCGCTGCAAGAGTACTTCCCGAACGCCAAGAAAGAAGACTGGCGCCTGTGGCAGGCCGGTCAGCGTGTGCAGATCATCAAGCGTGACGAAGAGCAGGGCGGCGTCCTGAAACTCGGTACCGAAGTGGTCAGCTCCGCCGACAACACCATCGCCGGCCTGCTGGGTGCATCGCCAGGCGCGTCCACCGCGGCTCCGATCATGCTGACCGTGCTGCAGAAAGTGTTCAAGGAACAGGTTGCTTCCCCGGCCTGGCAGGAAAAGCTGCACCAGATCGTGCCTAGCTACGGCACCAAGCTGAACGACAGCCCTGAAGCTGTGGCTAAAGAATGGGCCTACACCGCCAACATTCTGCAGCTGACGCCTCCACCTGCGATTCCGCAGCTGACTGCTCCGAAAGCCACCGAGGCTGCAAAGCCTGCGGCTGAGCCGAGCAAGCCAGCTTCTGACATCGCGCTGTAAGACGTTGGTGAGGTCCTGATTCAGGGCCTGCGCAACGTAAAAAGCCCGCTGAACCGGTGACGGTCAGCGGGCTTTTTTGCAGGTGTCACCAATGAGCGGGTACTTCGACCTGCCGCTCTGCAGCTGCCAACGCTGCCTTCAGTCCCTCTTTATCCAGAGGTATGCAGTACGCCGGCTTGGCGCGTTCAAACCGCCAGCTCTCATCCAGCCCACCGGCATCTACGGCGTCGAAGCCGATCTCGTCCAGCAGGGCGATGACTTGCGCCTTGGCTGCCGGGTCATCCGCCGCGACCGGGAGCGCGCGCCGGTCGGGTGCGCCGCGGCTGCGAGCATCCTGGGTCAGGTCCGGCGCCAGGATAGCGTTGAACACTTTCACCACATTTGATTGCGACAGGTGCTCGGCCACCAACCGGCTGGTGGTGGTTTCAAAGCGGTCGAGCACGGGAATATGGCCGTCGCGGTTCGGGTAGTAGTTGTTGGCATCCATCACGGTTTTGCCTTCCAGCCACTGCGCCGGCACGCTGCGGTAATGTTCGAACGGAATCGCCAGCAGGACCAGTTCGCCAAATTGCGCGGCGTCTTGCGCAGTACCCACTTGAACCCCACGAATGCCACTCAGCACGCTGCTCATCGACTGCGGGCCGCGGGAGTTGCTCAACATCACTTCATGGCCGGCCGCCAACGCCAACTGCGCAACGGCGCGTCCGATAAAGCCTGCTCCGATAATGCCAATTTTCATGTCGGTGCTCCTGAGTTGAGAGAGACGTTATGATGATTGGCTACTGGATGAGGATAAATGGCCGTTCTGGTCTTGGTGTTGTTACTCGGAGTTGTGAATGATGGACCGCCTTTCAAGCATGAGTGCCTTTGTGATGGCTGCCGAACTGGGGTCCTACGCCCGTGCTGCCGAACGCCTGGGAATGTCGCCGCAGATGGTAGCCAAGCATGTGGCGGCGCTGGAGCGGCGGCTGGGCGCACGCCTGCTCAACCGCACCACACGCCGGCAAAGCCTGACGGAGTTGGGAAGCGCGTACTACGAGCGCTGCAAACATATCCTGACAGAGGCAGAGGCCGCAGACTCCCTCGCCCAGATCATGAATGACACACCACGGGGCAAGCTCAAGATCAGCGCCCCAGTGACTTTTGGCTCCTACAGCCTGATGCCACTGGTGACCGAATTTTTACGCGACAACCCCGAGGTGGAAATCGACCTGCACCTGACCGACCGGTTTGTCGACCTGGTGGAGGAGGGCTACGAAGTGGCGTTCCGTATCGGCCCGCTGGCGAACAGCAGCCTCACCGCCCGGCCGCTGCAGCCCTACCGCCTGGTGGTCTGTGCGGCACCCAAATACCTGGCCGAGCGCGGCACGCCGCTGACGCCCGCTGACCTTGAACACCACGAGTGCCTGGGATACGCCTACTGGTCACGTCCGGCTGATCGCGAATGGTCGTTCTACCAAGGCGCCGTCCTGCACAAGGCCCAGGTCGCCAGCCGCCTGCACGTGAATGAAAGCCGGGCCTTGATGTCGGCCGCGCGGGATGGTTTCGGGGTTGTGCTGGGGCCTGAGGATTTCTTACGCTCGGCGCTCAAGAGCGGTGAGTTGGTGCGAGTGCTGCCGGACTATGAGGCGCCAAGTCGGCAGATGCATTTGCTCTACACCGCGAATCGCCAGCGCACCGCCAAGCTGCGGCGATTTGTCGATGCGGTGCTGTTGCGTTTCGGACCACCCTAGACGCTGAAGCCGGCCTTGACCTGCTCATACAGATGCAGTGCCAACAGGTTGCTGCTGTCGCCAAGCAGGTACAGGTGATGCAGCGGCAGCGGCGGCAGTTCAGCTCCAGCAATCTGGCGCGTCAATCCCTTACCCATGCGGCTTTCTTCCACCAACCCCACCGCCATGCCACTGCGGATACACGCTTCAACAGCGGGCGAACTCGCGCTTTCCAGCAGCACCCGATAGTAAGTGCCGTGCTCCTTCAGCGCTCGAATCGCTGCAGCGCGATAAGGGCAACCTGTCAGTTGCACGGCAATCGGCAGTGGCGCCTGCGGTGGGCAGCTGAAGTGTTCGGCGGCCACCCACAGCGGCTGGATTTCTCCCAGGCGCTCGCCTTGTTCCAACGGCTGGGCGCTGACAATCAGGGCCAGGTCCAACTGCCTGCTGGCGAACAGCGTGAGCAGTTCGCCACTGGAGCGCGCCTCTACCTCCAGTTCCAGCAGTGGGTTGTCGGCGACCAGGCGGGGCAGGAACTCCTGCATGAAGTCTGGCGCGTAGGAATCAGGCAAACCCAGGCGAATCTTGCCCTGCATGCGTTGCGGCGTGAGGGAGGCCAGCAAGCGGTCGTGGCTCTTGAGGAATTCGGTGGTTTCGCCCAGGAGTTTCTTGCCGTACATCGTCAGCTCAACCCCCTGGTTGCTGCGGCTGAACAGGCGTTGACCGACCTGGTCTTCGAGCTTCTGGATCTGCGTGGTCACCGTCGAGGCACTGCGGTGCACATGATTGGCCGCTTCGTTGAATCGCTGGAAGCGCGCCACCGCGTGGAAAGTGCGCAACAGGTCAATATTCAGTTGTTTGCCCATGATTCCACTTTTAAGGATTAGTGGTACAGATTATTCAAATATACAGAATCATGCGCGGCACTTAGCCTTTTGGTCAATCAAGCGAACCGGAGGCTCAATGAAGCGATCAACCGTGGGGCGGTTGCTGTTACAGGCGGTGTTCGTGCTGTCGTGGAGTTCGGGGTTTATCGGCGCGAAACTGGCGACCCGGAGTGATGGCGTGTTCAACGTGCTGTTCTGGCGTTTCTTGCTGGTGTCGTTGTGCCTGGCGCTGTTTTTGAACGTGCGGCTGCTGAAGGTTTCCTGGGCACAGATCCGCCATCACGCGGTGGTGGGTTTCCTCTCGCAGTTTCTCTATTTGACCTGTGTCTACGTGGCGATCCAGAACGGTTTGCCGCCGGGGATTGCGGCGATCATCGCGGCCCTGCAGCCATTGATGACGGCGGCGCTGTCATCGGGTAGCCACGCCGAACGCAGCGGCGGCTGGCAGTGGCTGGGGTTGATGATCGGTTTTGCCGGCGTGTCGATCGTCATCTTCGGGCAATACCGCAACAGCGGGGCCGAAGTCGGGTGGGTCATGTATGCATTGCCCCTGGTGTCGGCACTCGGTCTGACCGTGGCCACGCTGTACGAACGGCGGGCGGCCCGCACTGACTCCGGCGGCCTGAGCCTGGCGTTGTTTATCCAGTCGTTGCTGACCTTGATCGGCTTTGCTGCAGCGGTGCTGTACACCGATACGCTGAGCATTCCGCGGACCCCCGACGTATTGATCTCCATCGTTTGGCTGACGGTGTTCTCTACCTTCGTGGCTTACCTGAGCCTGTGGATGTTGTTGCGCGTGATGACGGCCACCCATGTGGCGACATTGGTGTACCTGGAGCCTCCCGTGACACTGGTGTGGGCGGCGCTGATGTTTGGCGATGAGATTCATGCGTCGACGTATGCAGGGATCGCCGTGGTGGTGGCCGGGCTGATTCTGGTGCGACTGAAACAGCCGGTCGCAGTCTGTGCCTCTTGAAAAGGTCAGTTTTTCTTTACCTGCTGTCTGCCCGTGGGTTCAGCAAGCTGACAGTTGGCACCTGTTAAAAAGTCTTATAGCCAAGCAGGAGCGCGGCTGGAACAAGGGGGCACTTTTTTTACCGGTATAAACGCTGGGCGGTCACGCCCGAGGATTCTGTATGTTGTTACGTTATGCGGCATTGGCGGCTTTGGTCGTCGCGGCTTCCGGGTGTGTAGAGGAGCGGGTCGTGCATGATCGACGACCGGTGCAGCGTGAATATGTAGAAGTCGTCGCGCCGCAACCGCCGCCGGTGCAGGTCATCGAGGTCGAGCCCGAAGGGCGGCCAGGTTACCTGTGGTCGCGTGGCTACTGGCGTTGGGAAGGCGGGCGCTATGTGGCGGTTCACGGCCACTGGGAGCCGGTACGGCCAGGTTATCGTTATGTTCACCCGCATTGGGAGCAGCGTAACGACGGCTATCACTGGCAGGGCGGCGGTTGGGTTCGCTGACCGTTTTCCGATGGCTTAAATCGGCTTCTTCGTACCCAGAAGCCGAACTTCCCTGAGCAGCGCCGCGCCCAACTGGCCGGTGCCAAGCTCCTTGTAACCTACAGCTTTAACATCGCCATTCTCTTCCGCCTGGATGAGGATCACCGGTGTTTCCTTGCCGGTGCCTTCGTCGACATGCATGGCGTACTGCGGGATATCCAGCTTGATCGGCGTGCCTGCCGCCTTGCCCTTCACATTGATCAGAAACGCCGCACAACCGGTGTCCACATCCTGACTGGTAGCGGAGCGACCGCTGACGAAGCAGGTGTCGGGCAGGTCGGGCCAGGCGATGGCTTCGGCGAGGGTCAATGGGGACGTTAATGCCAGGCCGGCGAGAAAAAGCGTGCGCACGTTGGTCTTGTCTCTGGATAAAGTCAGTAAGGGCATTTTCTACCAAAGCCTTGACGCTTCTGCAACGCGACGCCTCAGGTCAGCCGCCGCATACCTGTAGCCTTGGCCGCGCTGACATCAAATGTCGCCGTATATTCACAGCCTGCTGCGTGGGCGCAGCGTTCAATCAGGCAGTCGGCGAAATCGGCCCTGGTGCTTGTAAATCGCCGGAGTGCCTGCCAGATAACGTCGGCGTGCTCTACGGTCAGTTCGCGGGTACGCAGCAGCGTCTCCAGGACCGCAACCACTTCACTCTTGGCTGACTGGTAACTGGACTGCAGGACCCACACCAATTCCACTACTGAAACCAGGCTGACAAAACCCGGCGAGGCAGTGGTGAGCGACTCGATCAGTCTGGATGCCTTTGGCGATTGGACGGGATCATCCTGGGTGACGTAACGCACCAGCACATTGGTATCCAGTCCAATCATCGTGCTTTGGCTCCCTGTGCAGCGATGGCCAGGTTCATTTCTTCGATGCTGACGGGCTTGGCGGGTTTGCGGATCAGCCCTTTGAGGTCCAACACAGTCTTGCTGGCCGCGATGATCGCAAACTTGCCCTCTTCCATTTCGACGAATTCGACCCGGTCGCCAGTGTTCAGCCCAAGTGCGGCCCTGACTTGAACGGGAATGGTTATTTGGCCTTTTGAAGTGAGTGTGGCGGTAGCCATGTTGAAAGCCTCTCTCGTGATACTCCTTACCTTAGGGTAAGGAATAGTGGAGGGCAAGATCCATTGGTCCATAGGTTACTCATCTGGCGTGGGTGGGTCGGAACAGGTAAAACGATAGTCCGAACGTTTCCCGTCGACACGCCTGAAACCAGCCTTAAGAGATACAACATATGACCGACCGCCACCTCATCATCCCCACCTCCATGCACCCCATCGTCGAGCGCGCCGGCTACGTCCCGGCGGTAAAAGTCGGCAAGACCCTGTACTGCGCAGGGCAGGTCGGCCGCACGGAACACCTGGAAGTCATCACCGATCCCGAGGCACAGTTCGTCGCCGCCTGGGAGAGCCTGCGCCTGGTATTGGAGGAGGGGGGCTGTACGTTTGAAGACGTGGTCGACATGACCACCTACCACGTGAACATGAGCGAGCACATGGCGGTTTTCCGTGAAGTGAAAAACCGCCTGTTCCCTCGCGGGTTGTGCGCCTGGACGGTCATTGGCGTATCAGAACTGGCCAACCCAGGCTTGCTGCTGGAGATCAAGTGCGTAGCGGTTCAGCGCTGACTCACTGCACCACGCGGTAGCACGGCACGTAGGCGGCGCCGCCTGGCAGTTTCATCCGGTGCTGCTCTACGAACGCCTTCAGCAACTCATCCAGCGGTTTCATGATCGCCGGGTCGCCATGAATCTCATACGGCCCGTTCTGCTCGATCAGGCGGATGCCCTTGTCCTTGACGTTGCCCGCCACAATCCCCGAGAACGCCCGGCGCAGGTTGGCCGCCAGTTCATGGGGCGGCAGCGCGTGGCTCAGTTGCAGGCTGGCCATGTTGGCGTGGGTCGGGTCGAACGGGCGCTGGAAGCCCTCGTCGATCTTCAGCAGCCAGTTGAAGTGGAACGCGTCGTTGCGCTCGCGGCGGAACTGTTTGACCGCTTTCAAGCCGACGGTCATCTGCCGGGCCACCTCAGCCGGGTCGTCAATGATGATCTGGTAATGAGCCTGGGCCGCTTCGCCCAGGGTCGCGCCGACGAACGCGTGCAACTGTTGCAGGTACGGCGCGGCGTGTTTCGGCCCGGTGAGGATCACCGGGAACGGCACGTCGCGGTTGTCCGGGTGCATCAGGATGCCCAGCAGGTACAGGAACTCTTCGGCGGTGCCGGCGCCGCCCGGGAAGATGATGATGCCGTGGCCGACGCGCACGAAGGCTTCCAGGCGCTTTTCGATGTCCGGCAAAATCACCAGCTCATTGACGATCGGGTTCGGCGCCTCGGCGGCGATGATCCCCGGTTCGGTCAGGCCCAGGTAGCGCCCGCCGGTAATGCGTTGCTTGGCGTGGGAAATGGTCGCGCCCTTCATCGGGCCTTTCATCACGCCGGGGCCGCAGCCGGTGCACACGTCGAGGCTGCGCAGGCCGAGTTCGTGGCCGACTTTCTTGGTGTATTTGTATTCTTCGGTATTGATCGAGTGCCCGCCCCAGCACACCACGATCTTCGGCTCGACGCCCGGGCGCAGGGTGCGGGCGTTGCGCAGCAGGTGGAACACGTAGTCGGTGATGCCCTGGGAGCTGCTCAGGTCGATGCGCTGGCTGTCCAGTTCGTTTTCGGTGTAGACGATGTCACGCAGGGCGCTGAACAGCATCTCCCGGGTACTGGCGATCATTTCACCATCGACGAACGCGTCAGCCGGTGCATTCAACAGTTCCAGGCGCACGCCACGGTCCTGCTGGTGGATGCGCACTTCGAAATCTTTATAGGCGTCGAGGATGGTCTTGGCGTTGTCGATGTGCGCGCCGGTGTTGAGGATGGCCAGGGCGCATTGACGGAAGAGGGTGTAGATGCTGCCGGTACCGGCTTCGCTCAGTTGCTGGACTTCACGTTGCGACAGCGTTTCAAGGCTGCCTTTAGGGCTTACGGAGGCATTGATGACTTGTCTTTGGGGCATTCTGATTCCCTGAAAGCACAGCCACCGGACCATGCATGGCCAGTGGCTTGAGGATAGTGCGCGCCGTTTTCGGTCGCATTGGACTGGCATTTTCCCCGGCACTGGAGCCGAGCGCAAACACCGTCGCGCACCATCATGCCGCAGAAGTTACTGAATCAGCTTCCAGTTTTTGTAGAAAAACCGACGCAGGGTAAAGACTGCTCCGGCAAAGCCCGCGATCAGGCCGTTGAGCACCGACGGCACCAGGGTTGGCCGCACGATGTCGATGAACAGGCAGTAGCGCTTGGCGTCGTTCTTGTTGAAGGAGGCATGCATCAGCGTGTCATCGAAGATAAACAGCGGATCATCGTGCCAGTAGTGTTTGTGCTTGCCGACCTGGATGTAGACGCCATCGTGATGGGGCGCCGGTGCCATGTTGTAGAGCACGCGGAACATCATGCGCAGCGGGCCGAAGTGAAATGAGGTGGAACGGTTTTCGTTGAATACCGACACGCCGATGGTTTTCACGTAGGGCAGTTTTTCCCGCAGTTGCGGGATATCCAGGGTGGTCTCGATCGGGCGGCCGTACCATTGGAAAAACAGCATGCCGCGTTTTTTCTCGGCCATGCGCTCGTCCAGGTACTGAATGATCTCGTCTTTGTTGGCCATGGCGTCGTCGATCACCTTTTGCAGGTCTTCGCGCCAGGCCGGCGGCAGGTCGTTCATTTTATAAACGTGGCGATTGCGCTGGCTCAACAGGTCAAACAGCGTGTTGAACGGCGCCAGCAACCAGGTATTGCGGCCGTTGCCGATGAAATACTTCTTGATGGTCGCGCCGTCGTACAGGCCATTGCGCAGGAAATCGTACAGGCCGCAGAACACCACCAGCAGCAGAAACACCAGGGTGGTCTTGGGGAAGCAATAAATGAACAGCAAGACGCCAAGGACCCAGGCGGCGGACGCCAGGCGTTTGCGGATGACACTCTTACTCATGAAACTGGGCTCCATCAGACGGTTTTCGATTGCTTCAAAACCGTCCGCGGTTGACTGGCAGGCCAGGCAAAGGCGTTAGTCAACCCGTGGGCATCATGCCCGAGCCGAAACATATCGAAATAATATGGTCATGATAGGGTGTTATCGCCCTCACGTGGCGTTTTAAATGCTGGAAATTTGTGAAGTCACTGCACAGATTTTTACCGCTGTCCCCCTAAAACGCCTCGGCGGATGGCCAGGTTGGCGGTGTTGCGGATAGCATTTTGTGAACAGAAGATTTGCGACTATCGTGACGCTTCGGTTTTCCGGGCGTCATAGACCCGTACGATTGACGCTGTAATGGCCACCATTGGCCTTCGGCACCTTGGAAGAGGCAGAAATTTTATGATCATCAAACCGCGGGTTCGTGGCTTTATCTGTGTGACCGCTCACCCGGTTGGCTGTGAAGCGAATGTCAAAGAGCAGATCGACTACGTGACCGAACACGGTGCCATTGAAGGCGGCCCGAAAAAGGTGCTGGTCCTCGGGGCTTCCACCGGCTACGGCCTGGCCGCGCGCATCAGCGCTGCCTTTGGCTGCGGCGCCGACACCCTGGGCGTGTTTTTTGAGAAAGAAGGCGAAGAAGGCAAGCTCAGCTCTGCCGGCTGGTACAACAGCGCCGCCTTCGAGAAGTTTGCGCTGGAAAAAGGCCTGTACGCCAAGAGCATCAACGGCGATGCGTTCTCTGACGAGATCAAGCGCCTGACCATCGAAACCATCAAGAAAGACCTCGGCAAGATCGACCTAGTGGTCTACAGCCTGGCCGCGCCACGCCGTACCGACCCGCAAGGCGTGGTGCACAACTCCACCCTGAAGCCGATCGGCAAGGCTGTGACCCTGCGCGGCATCAACACCGACAAGGGCGTCGTGGTCGACACCACCCTCGAACCGGCCACCCAGGAAGAAATCGACGGCACCGTGAAAGTCATGGGCGGCGAAGACTGGCAGCTGTGGATCGACGCCCTGCGTGACGCCGACGTGTTGGCCGAAGGCGCCAAGACCACTGCGTTCACCTACCTCGGCGAGAAGCTGACCCAGGATATCTACTGGAACGGCTCCATCGGCGAAGCCAAGAAGGACCTGGACAAGAAAGTCCTGACCCTGCGCGAAAACCTCGCGGCGCTGAAAGGCGACGCCCGTGTGTCGGTACTCAAGGCAGTAGTGACCCAGGCCAGCTCGGCGATCCCGATCATGCCGCTGTACCTGTCGTTGCTGTTTAAAGTGATGAAAGAGCAGGGCACCCACGAAGGTTGCATCGAGCAGGTCTACGGCCTGTTCAAGGACAGCCTGTATGGCAAAGAGCCCAAGCTCGACGCCGACGGCCGCCTGCGCGCCGACCTCGCGGAACTTGAGCCTAAGGTTCAGGACGCGGTAGCGGCCCTGTGGAATCAGGTCTCCGATGACAACGTCAACGAGATCAGCGATTTTGCCGGCTACAAGGCGGAATTCCTGCGCCTGTTCGGTTTCGAGATCGACGGCGTGGACTACGACGCTGACGTGAATCCGACCGTGAAGATCAAGGGCCTGATTCAGGCTTAAGCGCTTGCGGTAACGAAGAAGCGGCCTCCAGGGGCCGCTTTTTTGTGCGCGTCATGCCAGACTGCGGCCGTTATCACACCCACGCTAACGGAGGATCTACATGACGATTCGTGCAGTCGTTTTTGATTTCGGCGGTGTCCTGTTCGACTGGAACCCGCACCATCTCTACCGCCAGCTGATTACCGACGACCGGGAGCGCCAACGGTTCCTGGACACCGTCTGCACCCAGGCCTGGAACACCGAGCAGGACGCCGGGCGCAGTCTGGCTGAGGGCACCCGCGCGCTGATCGCCGAACATCCGCAGCATGCACCACTGATCCAGGCGTACTACGACCGCTGGCACGAGATGCTGCGTGGTTCATTGCCGGAGGGCGTGGCGATCCTCGAAGCGTTGCATGAGGCGAAGATGCCGCTGTTCGGCCTCACCAACTGGTCCGCCGAGACCTTTCCCTATGCCCGCGCCCACTATCCCTTCCTGCAGTATTTTCGCGACATCGTGGTGTCCGGCGAAATCAAGCTGATCAAGCCCGATCCTGCGATTTACCACGCCAGCCTGGCGCAGGTGCGCGCCCATTTGCCGGATATCCAGCCGGGTGAAGTGGTGTTTATTGACGACGTAGCCGGCAATACCGAGGCGGCTACTGCGCTGGGTTGGCAGGGGATTCACCACGTGTCTGCCGCGCAGACCCGGGAGCGCTTGATCGAGCTGGGGGTGAGCCTCTAGCGCGCCCATTTCTCCATGACGAAATCCACGAACGCCCGCAGCTTGGGCAGGCGATAGCGGTCCTGGGCGTACAGCAAATGCATGGGCCGGCTGGGCAGTTGGTAGTCCGTCAGTAATGCCACCAGTTTCCCCGCCCGCAGGTCTGGCTCGACCAGGGCGTCAGGCAGCATCACGATGCCCATGCCTTCCAGGGCAGCCTGGCGCAAGGCCTGCGAACTGTTGATGGTCAATGAGCCGGAAACCGGAATTTCCACTTCGCCCTCTGCGCCGCGCATTCGCCACAACTTGTCGGCGTTGCGCCAATCGTCGGTCGCCGGGTAAGCGAACGCCAGGCAGTCATGTTGCTGCAGGTCATCGGGGCGTTGAGGTGTGCCACGGCGCGCCAGGTACTCCGCAGAGGCGCAGAGGGTGATGGTGTAATCCTGCATGGGGCGGGCAATCAGGCTTGGCGCGTCCAGGTCGCCCAAGCGGATGGCCACGTCGAAGCCGCTGTCGACCATGTCCATCCGCTGGTTGCTCAGCACCACGTACAGCTTGATCTGTGGGTAGCGCTGGGAAAATTCGCTGAGCGCCGGTGCCAGGCGTTCGGTGCCAAAGGCCGGTGGTGCGGTGATCCGCAGCAGGCCCTTGGGTACGTCACTGTTGGCTTGTTCGGCCATCTGCTCGGAGTCGGCCACCAGGCCCAGCACCTCCAGGCAACGCTGGTAATAAATCCCGCCAAACTCGGTCAGGCTTTGCTTGCGCGTGGTGCGCTTGAGCAGGCTGACCCCCAGCCTTTGTTCCAGCGCGCGCAGGTGATTGCCGACCATGGTGGTGGACATGCCGCACGCCTGCGCCGCCGCCGTCATGCTGCCGGCTTCCACCACTTTTACGTACACCGTCATCGACTGGAACAGATCCATTATCAAGCCCTGATTTAAAGTGATCGCAGTGTTGTGCAGTTTATCCAGCTCGGGTGGCTAACGATACTGGTGCCATCACTACGATGCACTGGAGCCTGATGCCATGACCGCCGCCTGCCTGATGACCACTTATCAACCGTCGCCCCTGAGCTTTACCCGAGGCCTTGGCACGCGCCTGTGGGACCAGCAGGGCCGTGAATACCTGGATGCGGTGGCAGGTGTGGCGGTGACCAACGTCGGTCATTCCCATCCGCGGCTGGTAGCGGCCATCAGTGAGCAGGCCGGTTTGCTGCTGCACACCTCCAACCTCTACAGCATCGACTGGCAGCAGCGCCTGGCCCAGCGCCTCACCCGGCTCTCCGGGCTGGACCAGGCGTTCTTCAACAACTCCGGTGCCGAAGCCAACGAAACGGCGCTGAAGCTGGCCCGGCTGCATGGCTGGAAAAAGGGTATCGAACAGCCGCTGGTGGTGGTGATGGAGAATGCCTTTCACGGGCGCACCCTGGGCACCCTGTCCGCCAGCGACGGGCCTTCCGTGCGGTTGGGATTTCAAAAACTGCCGGGGGACTTTATCAAGGTCGGCTTCGGTGACTTGAAGGCGCTGGAGGCCGTGACCCGGGAGTTTGGCCCGCGCATTGTTGCGGTGCTGCTTGAGCCGATCCAGGGCGAAAGCGGCGTGCAAGTCGCGCCGCCGGGCTATCTGAAAGCCTTGCGCGAGCACTGCAGCCGGCAAGGCTGGTTGTTGATGCTCGATGAGATCCAGACCGGGATCGGCCGTACAGGTCGCTGGTTTGCCTTCCAGCATGAAGGCATCGTGCCTGACGTGATGACCCTGGCCAAAGGCCTCGGCAACGGTGTGCCGATTGGCGCGTGCCTGGCCCGGGCCGCTGTTGCGCAACTGTTTACCCCCGGCAGCCACGGCAGCACCTTCGGCGGCAACCCGCTGGCCTGCCGTGTCGGTTGTACGGTGCTGGAGATCATCGAAGAACAAGGCCTGCTGGACAACGCGGCGCAACAGGGTGAGCGGCTGCTGGCGCGCCTGCGGGTGGAATTGAACGAGCATCCCCAGGTGCTGGCGATTCGCGGGCAGGGGCTGATGATCGGCATCGAACTGGCAACACCTCACCGCGACCTGGCCCAGCGCGCGGCGCAAGAGCATGGCCTGCTGATCAACGTCACCCGGGGCAAGATCATTCGCCTGCTGCCGCCGCTGACCATCGATGCCAAGGAAGTGGAGATGATCGTGCGCGCACTTTCCCGGCTTCTGGACTAAACACGGATGAGGCTGACGCGGAGCGTCACTGGCTGCATTCCCACGCAGAGCGTGGGAACGATCAGTCAAACGGGGTAGCTGGAGCCCACCTGCACCCCGTTCAGCCATTCCTGGTTCAGGGTCTCGGTATCCCCCAGGTAATCCAGCAACCAGGCCATGGCCGGCGACAGTTTGTTCTGTGCCCAGGCCACGCACGACGGGCTGGCAGGGAAGGGCCGGGACAGTTGCAGGGCGCTCAGCTCGCCGCGCTCGATCCACGGCTGCACCAGGTGCGTCGGTGCCATGCCGACGCACAAGCCGTCCCGCAGGCAATCAATCGCCGAAGCCCAGTGCGGCACCACCAAACGACGCTGGTTATCCAGGGTCCAGGTGTCGCGCTTGGGCAGGTTGCGCGAGGTGTCGGTCATGCACAGGGAGGCGAAGGGCCGCAATTGGTCATCGCTGAGCAGGCCTTCGACCGCTGCCAGCGGATGCCGGCTGCTGACCACGCACAGCCAGTTCAGCAGGCCCATGTCACGAAACGTGAATTGACTGGCCACCGGCACCGCGCTGGTGGCGCCGATCACGATATCGGTGCGGTCATCGGCCAGGGCATCCCACACCCCGTTGTACACCTCGTAATCCAACAGCAATTCCACCTCCGGGAACTGCCGATAGAAATCCAGTACCAACTGCCGGCAGCGCTGCTGTTTAACGATGGAATCCACCGCGACTTTCAACTGGCCACTCCAGCCATTTGCCACTTGCTGGCACAGCCGGCGGGTGCCGAGCATTTTTTTCATGACGCCGCGGGCTTCGTCGATGAACAATTTACCTGCGGGTGTCAGCTCCACATCCCGATGCCGTCGGACGAACAGCGGCACCGCCAGCCATTCTTCGAGTTGCCGCACGGTGTAGCTGATGGCTGACGGCACGCGGTGCAGTTCCTGGGCGGCGGCGCTGAAGCTGCCGTGGCGGGCCACTGCATCCACCACATCCAGGGAATATTCAGACCACATGGGGTTTGCCTTCAAAATTATTGATAAGAGTGTCCAATTATTATCGCTTCACAGGGATTTGCTCAGCTTCATAATAGGCGCCAGTCAGCAAATAGTTTGATGGCAGGTTATACAAGGCTTCAATGAAAAATTCTTTTGGATTCACCTGGTACCTGGCGGGGCTGAGCATGCTCGGCTATCTGGCCATGGATATGTACTTGCCGGCGTTTGGCGCCATGGGCGAGCAACTGCAGATTTCCCCCGGCGCGGTGGGCGCGAGCCTGAGCATTTTCCTCGCCGGCTTTGCCGTCGGGCAGTTGCTGTGGGGGCCGCTGTCCGACCGGTTGGGACGCAAGCCGGTGCTGCTTACGGGCCTTTCCCTGTTTGTGCTCGGCTGCCTGGGGATGTTCTGGGTCGAGACCGCACCGCAACTGTTGGCCTTGCGTTTTGTCCAGGCGATTGGCGTGTGTTCCGCCGCTGTCAGTTGGCAGGCGCTGGTGATCGACCGCTACCCGGCGGACAAGGCCCATCGGGTGTTCGCCGGCATTATGCCGCTGATGTCACTGTCTCCGGCCCTGGCGCCATTGCTGGGAGCGCTGATGCTGAATCACTGGGGCTGGCAGGCGATCTTCGGTGTGTTGTTGGTGGTTTCGCTGCTCCTGCTGCTGCCTACGTTGTTTCTCAGGCCGCTGCCGAAACGCCTGACAACCGGCGGCGAACCGTCCCGACTCGGCTATGGGCAATTGCTCAAGTCGCGGGTGTTCACCGGCAACGTGATGATCTTTGCCGCATGCTCGGCCAGTTTCTTCGCCTGGCTTACCGCCTCGCCGTTCATCCTTGGCGGGATGGGCTACAGCCCGAATGACATCGGCTTGAGCTACGTATTGCCAACGCTGTCGTTCCTGATCGGTGGCTACAGTTGCCGCAGTGCGTTGCAGCGGTTCCAGGGCAAGACTTTGTTGCCGTGGCTGCTGCTGGCGTACTGCATCAGCATGGTCGCGCTGTACCTCGTCGCGACCTTGACCGTGCCGACGCTCGCCACCTTGCTGATTCCGTTCTGCCTGATGGCCCTGGTCAATGGCGCCAGCTACCCGATCGTGGTGGCGAATGCACTGATGCCGTTTGCGGAAAATTCCGGCAAGGCGGCGGCATTGCAGAACACCTTGCAGTTGGGGTTGTGCTTCCTGGCGAGCCTGATCGTGTCGTCGATGATCGACCAGCCGCTGTTGATCACTGCGATCGTGATGCTGGCGACCGCGCCATTGGCCGTGTTGGGCTACTGGCTGGCGCGACCGAAGGTCGACGATGGCGATGCCGACCTGGTGCGCGCCCGCTAGAACGTCACTTCCATGTTCACCGTCGGCGTTGACGTGCGGCTACCCCGGCCGCCGTCCACGCCGAACTTGTTATGCCAATACTCATAGCCGACGCCCAGGTAGAGATTGGGCTTGACGCCTTTGCCCGGACGCACCGCCACCATCAGCGCGGTGCGCATCAGGGTTTCCGGCGCGGTGTCGCGGCCATGGAAGTCTTCGCCCTTTTCCCCGACGTGATTGATAAACCCCTGAAACTTCGCCCCGTGGTTGCCGATCTCGAAAGGCCGCATCCAGGTCAGGTTGAGCATGTAGGTATCGTCGAAGGTGTGATCGGGTTCTTTCGCGCCAGGGATGCCGGAATGGTTTCTTTCCTTGTAGTACATCAGGCTCAGGTCCAGCACGCCGACGGTGTTGAACTTCAAGGTCGGGCCAATCACCAGCGCGCGTTTTTTCGCCGAGGCCAGGTTGTTGTTGCGGTTGGCGTCAAAGCCGAAGGTGAGGGCGTAATCCTTGATCACCCCGGTGCCCAGCGGTACATCGAATACCCGTGAGGCATACAGCTGATGCCGGTACACGGCATACACTTCGCTGCCGCCGTGGTCGGTGCCCTTGCGTGGGTCGCGGCTGTCGGACAGGAACACATCGAGGTTCAGGTAGTTGCTGCCGTACTGGTAGCCGCTGGCGTGGGTGAAGCTGTAGATGCGCTTGCTGAATTCATCCGGGTTGTTCGGGTTGGTGAACTGCTGGCCGTAGCGAAATCCCAGGCTGTTGTTCATCCATTCCAGCGCGACAGCCTCCCCGCCGCCGAACAGGGTGAGTAATACGGTTGCGCCGTGCAGTGCCTTTTTCATTGTTTTAATTCCTTTGGCGTTTTGGCTCATGGCGACCGCGCAAGGGTCGCCGGGCGCAGTATCGGCACATCCGTTGTAGGTTCCAAAGAACAGAATCTCGCCTGGGCCGATGCCAAAACGGCAGCACTGAAACTGGCCTGAGAGTCAGGAAATACGCGGCGCCCAGGGTGTTTCCTGATGTTCGCGCAAACTGATTTCTTCACTGAGCAGATGGGCCATGGCTTGCACCGCCATCGGCAAGTCCCGGTCTTTGCGGGCGTACAGGCCGAGGTCGCTGAAGATCCCGCCCTGGTCGCTGAGCGGAATGTGCAGCAGTTCGCCGCGGGCTAAATCTACCTCCACGCCAATGCGCGTCTGGAACGCGATGCCCAGTTGCTGGCGCGCCAGTTGCCGGGCCAGCTCCATCGAGTTGCTGTGCAGCAATGGCTTGTTCGTCGCCGCCGAACGCTTGTGCAGCGGTGCGATCAGGTGGTGAACCGAGAGCTCGCTCTTGGCCTGGATCACCCCGTGTTCACAGCAGCGCGCGTAACTCACGCTGGTTTCACCGGCCAACGGATGCCCCGGTGCCATCAACGCCCCCAGGCGGAAATGGCCGACACACACCTGGATGGTTTCGCTGCTGCGCGGTAAGGCAAAGGCCAACCCCAGGTCAGCCTGGCCGTTGACCACCGCACCGGGAATCGATTGCGAACCTTGTACCGTGACGCCAATGGTCACTTTCGGATAACGCTCACGCATGCGCTTGAGGGCGGCGGGCAGCAGCTCCACAGTGGCGCCTTCCACCGTGGCGATTTCCACGTGGCCGGTCTGCACACCGTTCAAGCCATCCAGTTCACCGCGCACGCGCTCCACGTCCTGCAACAGGAAACTCACGTGGCGGGTCAGGATTTCCCCGGCCGCCGTCAGGCGCAGGCCGCCGGGCAGGCGCTCGAACAGCGCCGCACCCACCTCGTCTTCCAGCTTGAGGATCTGCCGGTTCACCGCCGAAGACGCCACGTTCAGGCGGCGCGCGGCTTCGCGGATCGAGTGGCAGCGGCGAACCATGTCGAAGTAGTAAATCGCCGGGGCGTGGATGCGCAGCTTGCGGTTGAGCATTTTTTTCAAGTCCTTGTGCGCAGCGCTTCGAGCCACGGGGCAGGGCGGCTGAATGGATTTTTGTAACGGCGTTCAGGGTGTTCTTGTGAAAATGATTGTATACAACTCTATGGACATCCAATCTTTCTATTGCATACAGTGAGTGCACAACAAAAACAGAGAACCCCTCACCATGACTATCCCGAAGGCGTCACCGCAGCGGCCAGAAGATGAGAATCTCGGCGTCGCGGCCAACATGGCTTACGGCCTGCAGCATGTGCTCACCATGTACGGCGGCATCGTGGCTGTACCGTTGATCGTCGGCCAGGCGGCCGGGTTGTCGCCGGCCGATATTGGCCTGCTGATCGCTGCCTCGCTGTTTGCCGGAGGCCTGGCTACGCTGTTGCAAACCCTGGGGCTGCCGTTTTTCGGCTGCCAGTTGCCGCTGGTGCAAGGGGTGTCCTTTGCCGGGGTGGCGACCATGGTGGCGATTGTTGGCAGCGACGGTGCGGGTGGCATCCCGGCGATTCTCGGGGCGGTGATGGCCGCCTCCCTGATAGGCCTGCTGATCACCCCGGTGTTCTCGCGAATCACCAAATTCTTCCCGCCGCTGGTCACCGGGATTGTGATCACTACCATCGGCCTGACGTTGATGCCCGTCGCCGCCCGCTGGGCCATGGGCGGCAACAGCCGCGCCGCAGATTTCGGCAGTATGCCGAACATCGGCCTGGCGGCGCTGACCCTGGTGCTGGTATTGCTGCTGAGCAAGATCGGTAGCGCGACCATCTCGCGACTGTCGATCCTGCTGGCGATGGTGATCGGCACGGTTATCGCGGTGTTCCTCGGCATGGCTGACTTCTCCAGCGTGACCCAGGGCCCGATGTTCGGCTTTCCCACACCCTTCCATTTCGGCATGCCAACCTTCCACCTCGCGGCGATCATTTCCATGTGCATCGTGGTGATGGTGACGCTGGTGGAAACCTCGGCGGACATTCTTGCAGTGGGTGAAATCATCGACACCAAGGTCGACTCCAAGCGCCTCGGCAATGGCCTGCGTGCAGATATGCTGTCGAGCATGTTTGCGCCGATCTTCGGCTCGTTCACCCAGAGCGCGTTTGCACAGAACGTCGGGCTTGTGGCGGTTACCGGGGTCAAGAGCCGTTATGTGGTCGCCACCGGTGGGATATTCCTGGTGATCCTCGGCCTGCTGCCGTTCATGGGGCGGGTGATTGCGGCAGTGCCGACTTCGGTGCTGGGCGGGGCCGGGATCGTGCTGTTCGGCACCGTGGCTGCCAGTGGTATCCGGACCTTGTCCAAGGTTGATTACCGCAACAACATGAACCTGATCATCGTCGCCACTTCCATCGGTTTTGGCATGATCCCGATTGCGGCCCCGAGTTTCTACGATCACTTCCCGAGCTGGTTCGCGACCATTTTCCATTCGGGGATCAGTTCGTCGGCGATCATGGCGATCCTGTTGAACCTGGCGTTCAACCACTTCACCGCGGGCAACTCGGACCAGCAGTCGGTATTCGTTGCCGGGACGGAACGCAGCCTGTGCTTCCAGGACGTGGCGGCGTTGCGGGACGGGGATTACTTCAGCGGCGGCAAGCTGTTTGATGCCGAGGGCAAGGAAATTCCGTTGCTGGAGGAAGTGCCGAAGAAAGCGGCGGTGCACGGCAGGGCACAGACCAGCGAGGTGTAACAGCCACAAAGAGTCCAATGTGGGAGCGGGCTTGCTCGCGAAGGCGGTGTGTCAGTCGCTAAATATGCTGACTGATCCACCGCCTTCGCGAGCAAGCCCGCTCCCACATTTTGATCTCAGCCAGTCTTGAGCGTTCTGTGGGGCACCGAACAAGCCTCATCCAGAAACTGCACCACCGTCCCCATGCACGCCTGTCGCTCTTCAACATGCGGCATGTGGCTGGAGTCTTCGAACAGCGCCCAGCGCACATCGGCAATCTCATCCAGGAACGGCTTGACCACCAGCGGCGTGGCCTCGTCATGGCGACCGGAAATCACCAGGGTCGGCACATTGACCTTCGACAGCCGGCCGATCACGTTCCAGTCTTTCAAGCTGCCAATCACATGGAATTCCGTCGGGCCGCTCATGGCGTGATACACCGTCGGGTCCGAATCCACCTGGGCGAATGTGCGGGCGACTTCTTCCGGCCACGGATTGACCCGGCACACGTGCTGGTCATAGAAAATCCGCGAGGCGGCCAGGTACTCAGGGTCCTGGTAGGTGCCGGCCTGTTCATGCTTGAGCAAGGTCTCGTGCACGCCTTCAGGCAGTAGCTTGCGCAGGCGGTTGGCCTCGGCAACCCAGGTACGCATGCAGGTCGGCGAGTTGGCCGGAATAAATGCACGCAGGCCCTTGGGTTGCAGGATGGCGTGTTCGCTGCCGAGCATGCCGCCCCAGGATTGACCCAGGATCGCGTAGTTGTTGCTGATCTGCAGATGGTCCAGCAGGTTGTCCAGTTCTTCGAGGAACAAGCCGACGGTCCAGAATGAAGGGTCTTTGTCAGGCAGGTGGGTGGAGCGGCCGTTGCCCAGTTGGTCGTAGTGAATGACCGCGTGGCCACTGGCGGCTACGTCCTTGTAGGCATCGACATAATCATGGGTACAACCCGGGCCACCATGGAGGATGACCAGCGGCGTGAGGCCGCTGTCCAGGTTGCCGGTTACCCGATACCAGGTCTGGTAGTCGCGAAAGGCCGCATAGCCTTCGCGGATTGTTTCGATGAATTCCATTTCGTGCCCTGCCCTGAGAAAAAGTGATCAGGTACACGATAGTCGGCACAGAAAGTTTAAGTAACTAGCAAAACAGCTAGGTTTTTCCTTCGGATCAGTCTTCCAGCAGCCGGTAATGAGTGGCCCTTACCACCGCTTGCACCCGGTTCTTGGCCCCCAGTTTGTGCATGGCCGACGCCAGGTGCAGGGTAACCACTGCCAGGGAGCGGCTCAATTGCGTGGCGATTTCGGCGGCGGTCAGGCCGTCGGCGGCCCATTTCAGGCATTCGCGCTCACGCTTGGTCAGGCGGATATGCGGGTAGGAGCGCAGTTCCTTGCTGAAAAGCGGGTAGGCCGCTTCCTGCAAGGCGTGGGTAATCAGGCTGAATTCCGACAGCGTCTGGCGGGCGTCCTGCAACACGGCGCTGGCCTTGCCGGTGCGCAGGCCGGTCAGCGAGGCGAAGCCGCCACGGGGCAAATGGATCGGCACGCTGACGCCGCAGGTCATCTGGCGGTCGTGCAAGTAGCTGGAAACCGGGGCGTGGCAGGGGTCGATGATTTTTTGCAGCGCGGTATCGGCCTTGGCCTCGTAGGACCACACAAATGGTGAAACCGTCGACAGCGCGAGGTGTTGCACCGGATCGATCTGATAAAAACCGGAGCTGCACCACAGGTTGTACCAGTCGGGCGGGGTATTGCGCAGTTGCAGCACAGAAGGGGTGATCAGTGCACCATTATGGTCAATGGGCACGGGGGTGTAGTCGTAGACCAACGCATCAAAACCCAGGTCCTGGGCCAATACGAGGGTGTTGTCCATCTGTTCATCCAGGCTCCTGCCGGGGATGAGACGGTCATTAAACGCAGTTAGCCTGGCCAGCATCCGTTCTGCTCCCGATTTCATTTGAATCTCGTCTTGCTGCAAGTAGAATGCCACGCCCCGGCGAAGGACTGCCAGACCAAACCTATAAGAATTACCAGGTTATGGACACGCGGCATCCTCGGTAGTGTTGGCCTCTAAACGGCCACTCTCCACAGGGCCGACACACAACAAGGAATGTATGCATGTGGCGTGAAATTGCCCCCGACCAGCGGTACAACGTGCAGGTCGATGGCCACAACCTCGTGGCCTATAGCTTTGGCGAAGGCGATGAGGTGTTGCTGTGCCTCAATGGCGGCCCCGGGCTGCCTTGCGACTACTTGCGCGACGCCCATGGCTGGCTCAAGGACAGTGGCCTGCGAGTGGTTGCATTCGACCAGCTTGGCACGGGCGCTTCAGCCAGACCGACCGATGTTTCGCTGTGGGAAATCAGCCGTTATGTCGAAGAAGTCGAAACCGTGCGCCAGGCCCTTGGCCTTGGCCGCGTGCACTTGCTGGGGCATTCCTGGGGCGGATGGTTGGGCATCGAGTACGCCATTCACTACCCCGATGCGCTGAAAAGCCTGATCCTGGAAAACACCGTCGGCGACATTCCGCACCTGTCCCTCGAGCTGGAACGCCTGCGCGGCGCACTCGGTAGCGAAACCGTGGCGATGATGCAACGCCATGAAGCCATGGGCACCCTCGATCACCCGCAGTACCAGGCCGCCATCACCTTGCTCAACTACCGCCACGTCTGCCGCCTGGACGAATGGCCGGCGCCGGTCCAGCGTTCCCTCGGCGACTGGAACATGGGGCCCTACGAAACCATGCAGGGCCCCAACGAGTTTCTCTACATCGGCAACCTCAAGGACTGGAACCGCATCCCCGAGATGGCCGAGTTCAAGATGCCGATACTGATCACCACCGGGCAGCACGACGAACTGACCCCGGCCTGCGCCATGCGCATGAAAAGCGCGGCCCGGCACGCCGAGCTGCACGTGTTCCCCAACAGCAGCCATATGCCGTTTTACGAAGAGCCCCAGGCATACTTCCCGGTGCTGCTGGACTTCCTCGCTCGTCATCGAGGCTGACGGATGAACCTGGCGCGTTACCGTTTTGTGCTGTCCCGGCCGCTGCAATTGCTGCCGGTGCTGTTTGGCATCAGCCTGATCACCTTTGTGCTGGTGCGCTCGATTCCCGGCGACCCGGCGCGGGCCCTGCTGGGTTCGCGCAGCACCCCGGACGCCTTGCTGAAGATCCGCGCCCAGTATGGCCTCGACCAGCCGCTGTGGCTGCAATATTTCTACTTCCTGAAAAACCTGCTCAAGGGCGACCTCGGCCAGTCACTGCTGTACAAGGTCGACGCGCTGAAACTGATCGTCACCCGCATCGAGCCGACCCTGTTCCTGGTGCTCGGCAGTGTGCTGCTGGCGCTGTTGATCGCCGTGCCGCTGGCCACCGTGGCCGCGCGTAATAAAGGTGGCTGGGCGGATAACCTGATCCGGCTGTTCACTACGGTGGGCCTGGGCATGCCGGCGTTCTGGCTGGGGTTGATGCTGATCCTGTTGCTCAGCGTGCAATGGGGCCTGTTCCCGGTCTCCGGGTATGGGCGCACCTGGCTGGACAAGGCGCACCACATGGTTCTGCCGTGCCTGACCATCGCCCTGGCGCTGTCGGCGGTGCTGGTGCGCAACCTGCGGGCGAGCATGTTGATGGAGTTGCAGGCTGACCACGTTACCGCCGCCCGGGCGCGCGGGTTGTCGGAGGCGGCGGTGTTTCGTCGTCATGTGCTGCCCAATTCCCTGGTGCCGGCGGTGAACCTGCTGGCGGTGAACATTGGCTGGCTGATCAGCGGCACGGTGGTGATCGAAAGCCTGTTTGCGATTCCCGGCATCGGCCAATTGCTGGTGCGCGGCATCTTCACCCGCGACTACATGGTGGTGCAGGGCGTGGCGATGGTGCTGGCCTGTGCCACCGTGCTGGTCAACTTTGTTGCCGATGTGGTGACGGTCACGCTGGACCCGCGAGTGAAGATGCAATGAGCAGCCGCCCATTGATCGCCCCGTGGCGCCTGCGCCTGCGCTTCGGTTTTCGCAATGGCCGGCTGACGGCGGCCTGGGGCCTGTTGATTCTGCTGACATGGCTGGCGCTGGCCGTGTTCGCCCCCTGGATCGCACCCTTTGACCCGATTGCGCAAAACACCGACATCAGTTTGCTGGGTCCCAGCCAGGCCCATCCATTTGGCACGGACAACTACGGGCGAGATATCCTTTCGAGGGTGATCTGGGGCGCACGCATCGACCTGCAACTGGCGGTGGTCGGGGTGATCTTTCCGTTCCTGATCGGCACCTTCGTCGGTGCGGTGTCCGGCTACATCGGCGGGCGTTTCGACAGCTTCTGCATGCGGGTGATCGACGTGATCCTCGCGTTCCCTTTCCTGGTGCTGATGCTGGCGATCATGGCCATTCTCGGCCCGGGTTTGAAAAGCTTTTACATCGCCATGGCGCTGGTGGGCTGGGTGTCCTACGCGCGGCTGATCCGCTCGCAGATCCTGGTGCTCAAGGAAAGCGACTTCGCCCTGGCCGCCAAAAGCCTGGGCTTTGGCCATGGGCGCATTCTATTCCGGCATTTGTTGCCCAACGCGATGTTCGGTTCGATTGTGTTCTCGATGTCTGACGCAGTGCTGGTGCTGCTCAACGGCGCAGCGGTCAGCTACCTCGGCCTGGGCGTACAACCGCCGACCGCCGAGTGGGGCACCATGGTTGCCGAAGGCCAGGCGTTCATCACCACCGCCTGGTGGATTTGCACCTTCCCGGGCCTGGCCATCGTGACCCTGGCCATGGGCTTCAGCCTGCTGGCCGATGGTGTGGCGCAAGTGCTGGGGGATCGCTCATGAGCCTGCTGCAGGTGCAGGACCTGAGCGTCATCGCCAATAACACCGGGCGCGACGTAACGTTGGTGGACCGGGTGTCGTTCGACCTGGCCGAAGGTGAAATCCTCGGCCTGGTGGGCGAAAGCGGTTCGGGCAAGACCATGGCCTGTCGCGGGCTGATGCGCTTGCTGCCGTCCCCGAGCCT
>NZ_JACARK010000421.1:0-3227 GCF_013386655.1 Pseudomonas sp. K5002
GGTTTGCGTCGGGGCGATGGCTTTCAGGCGCGCGATGGTGTCGGCCTGGCGACTGTCGAACTGGTCCTGGGGCTTGTTGCAGCAGGCCTGTTCGGCGGCGGCAAGAATCGGGCGATAGCCGGTGCAGCGGCAGAGGTTGCCAGCCAGGGCTTCGTGGGCCTTTTGGCTGTCGGGTGCATCACTGTTTTTTTGCAGGGCGAACAGCGACATCACAAAGCCCGGGGTGCAGAAGCCGCATTGCGAACCGTGGCACTCCACCATGGCCTGTTGCACGCTGTGGAGTTGGCCCTGGTGCTTGAGGTCTTCGACGCTGATAAGTTGTTTGCCATGCAGGGACGAGACAAACGTCAGGCACGAATTGAGGCTGCGATAGCGAATCTGCTCGGCGCCCTGATCGTCGGTGTGCAACTCGCCGACTACCACGGTGCAGGCGCCACAGTCGCCGCTGGCGCAGCCTTCCTTGGTGCCGGATTTGGCCAGGTGCTCACGCAAATAGTTGAGCACGGTCAGGTTCGGGTCCAGGGCGTGCTCGCTACGGAGCTCCTGGTTTAGTAAAAACTGGATCACGGAAGGCCTCGCAGACTCATTATTGTTGTTAACCGCTTTGCGCCGAATCTAGTCATGTCTGACTTTTCGGTCAACGATTTTCTGACCGAAAGGTCAAGAAAATGCGATATCAACATCCTTAATTATGGTCCAGTTCTCTGGAACCGCCGTTTTTGGGGGCTTCTGGACTTTAATGGCTGCTTATTTCATGCCAAATTCCGCTCTGTGGGCCGTACGCCATCAACCGGCAAGTGCGCTACACTGCCGCGCTTGTACCGATAGAAGATTTTGAAGGGAAAACATGACGTTCAAGGCGCCGGATAGTCTTGCCGAGCAAATCGCTCACCACCTCGCCGAACGTATCATTCGCGGCGATCTCAAGCCTGGGGAGCGGATCCAGGAGCAGAAGGTCACACTGGCGCTGAATGTCAGTCGTGGTTCCGTGCGCGAAGCCTTGCTGATCCTCGAGCGCCGGCACCTGATTGCGATCCTGCCGCGCCGTGGCGCCCACGTCACCGAGCTGACGGCCCACAAGGTGCAAAGCCTGTGCACGCTGATGGGCGAGCTGTACATCCTGCTGGGCAATGCGGTCGCCGCCGGCTGGCAGACCCAGGCCGACATGGCGCCGTTCGTGCAAATCCAGCAGCGCCTGATCGCCAGCTTCGAACGCCAGGACATCCGCGCCTTCGTTGAAGAGAGCTTCAACGTGATGCGTGCCGCCTATCCGTTCGCCAACAACCCGTACCTGCAGGAAACCGTCGAGAACCTGCAGCCGGCGATGAACCGCGCCTATTACCTGGCGCTGGATCAGCGCAAGGCGTCCATGAGCGAGTACCTGGTGCTGTTCGAGCAATTGCTCGCCGCCGTGCTGGCCCGTGACCTGCCGCAGATTCGCCTGGTGCTCTCGGCCTACGGCGAGCGCAGTTGCTCGCTGGTCATTGCTGCGTTGGCGGAAGCCTAAGCGTGCGGCTCAAGTGCATCAAACTGGCGGGGTTCAAATCCTTCGTCGACCCGACCACGGTGAACTTCCCCAGTAACATGGCGGCAGTGGTCGGGCCCAATGGCTGCGGCAAGTCGAACATCATCGACGCCGTACGCTGGGTGATGGGCGAGAGCTCCGCAAAAAACCTGCGTGGCGAGTCGATGACCGACGTCATCTTCAACGGCTCCACCAGCCGCAAGCCGGTGAGCCAGGCCAGCATCGAACTGGTGTTCGACAATTCCGACGGCACCCTGGTGGGCGAGTACGCGGCCTATGCGGAAATCTCCATTCGCCGCAAAGTGACCCGCGACAGCCAGAACAGCTACTTCCTCAACGGCACCAAGTGTCGCCGCCGGGACATCACCGACATCTTCCTCGGTACCGGCCTGGGCCCGCGCAGCTATTCGATCATCGAACAGGGGATGATCTCCAAGCTGATCGAAGCCAAGCCCGAAGACCTGCGTAACTTTATCGAGGAAGCGGCCGGCATCTCCAAGTACAAGGAGCGCCGCCGCGAGACCGAAAACCGTATCCGCCGTACCCATGAAAACCTTGCCCGTCTGACTGACCTGCGTGAAGAGCTGGAGCGCCAGCTGGAGCGCCTGCACCGCCAGGCCCAGGCCGCCGAGAAGTATCAGGAATACAAGGGCGAGGAGCGTCAGCTCAAGGCGCAACTGTCGGCCCTGCGCTGGCAGGCGTTGAATGACCAGGTGGGCCAGCGCGAAGCAATCATCGGCACCCAGGAAATCAGCTTCGAAGCCCTGGTGGCCGAGCAGCGCAATGCCGACGCCAGCATCGAACGCCTGCGGGACGGTCACCATGACCTGTCCGAGCGCTTCAATCTGGTGCAGGGGCGCTTCTATTCGGTGGGCGGCGATATCGCCCGGGTCGAGCAGAGCATCCAGCACGGCCAGCAGCGTTTGCGCCAGTTGCAGGACGACTTGAAAGAAGCCGAGCGTGCGCGCCTGGAAACCGAATCGCACCTGGGCCACGACCGCACCTTGCTGCTGACCCTTGGGGAGGAGCTGGACATGCTCACTCCCGAGCAGGAAGTCACCAGCGCCGCTGCCGAGGAAGCCGCTGCGGCCCTGGAAGAATCCGAAACCACCATGCACGCCTGGCAGGAGCAGTGGGACACGTTCAACCTGCAATCTGCCGAGCCGCGCCGCCAGGCTGAGGTGCAGCAGTCACGCATCCAGCAACTGGAAACCAGCATGGAGCGCCTGGCCGAGCGTCAGCGGCGCCTGGTGGAAGAGCGCGTGCTGCTCGCTGCCGACCCGGAAGATGCAGCGATCCTCGAACTGAGCGAGAAACTCGCCGAAAGCGAAATGACGCTGGAAGAGCTGGAAGCCAGCGAAGAACAACAAGTGGAGCGCCTCGAGCAATTGCGTCAGCAACTGCAGCAGGCGACCCAGGCACAGCAGCAGGCCCAGGGCGATTTGCAGCGGCTCAACGGCCGGTTGGCCTCCCTGGAAGCCTTGCAGCAAGCGGCGCTTGACCCGGGCACCGGCACGGCTGAATGGCTGCGTGACCAACACCTGGCCGAGCGTCCGCGCCTGGCCGAAGGCCTGAAGGTTGAAGCCGGTTGGGAGCTGGCGGTGGAAACCGTGCTCGGCGCCGACCTGCAAGCGGTGCTGGTGGATGATTTTGGCGGGTTTGACCTGGCGGGTTTTGCCCAGGGCGATCTGCGTTTGCTCAG
>NZ_JACARK010000422.1:0-12056 GCF_013386655.1 Pseudomonas sp. K5002
ATTCAGTGTGCTGCCGCCGGAAAACGCCACCGGCAACTTCACCAAGATCGTGCAGCGAGTGCCGGTGCGCGTGCGCCTCGACAGCAATGACGCCGACTTCGGCGCCCTGCGTCCGGGCCTGTCGGTGATGGCGAAGGTCAACACCGATGAGGCGTTCGAGGACCAGGCCAGCGCCCTCAAGGCCCAGCTATGAACAGCCCGTTGCCCGCCCTCAGCACCGCACAAAAGGTCGCGGCCTTCGCCACCATGTGCGTGGGCATGTTCATCGCCTTGATCGATATCCAGATCGTCTCCGCCTCCCTCAAGGACATCGGCGGCGGGTTGTCTGCCGGCGCGGACGATACGGCGTGGGTGCAGACCGCCTACCTGATCGCGGAAATCATCGTGATCCCCATGTCAGGCTGGCTCTCCCGGGTGATGAGCACGCGCTGGCTGTTCGCGGCGTCGGCGGCCGGGTTCACCTTGACCAGCCTGCTGTGCGCGATGGCCTGGAACATCCAGAGCATGATCGCGTTTCGCGCCTTGCAGGGGTTCCTGGGGGGCTCGATGATTCCGTTGGTGTTCACCACCGCGTTCATGTACTTCAACGGCAAGCAGCGGGTGATCGCCGCCTCCACCATCGGCGCCATCGCGTCCCTGGCACCCACATTGGGCCCGGCCGTGGGCGGTTGGATCACCGACATCTCCTCCTGGCACTGGCTGTTCTACATCAACCTGCTGCCCGGCCTCTTCGTGACCTTTGCGGTGCCGATGCTGGTCAAGGTCGACCGCCCCAACCCGTCATTGCTCAAGGGCGCCGACTATATCGGCATGGCGTTGATGGCGGTGTTTCTCGGCTGCCTGGAATACACCCTTGAAGAGGGCCCGCGCTGGAACTGGTTCAGCGACAGCACCATCTCGACCACGGCCTGGATAGCCGCCATCAGCGGCGGGCTGTTTATCTGGCGCTGCCTGGAGATCAAGGAGCCGATCGTCGACCTGCGCGCGCTTCGGGACAGGAACTTCGCCCTGGGCTGCCTGTTTTCATTTATCACCGGCATCGGCATTTTCGCCACCATCTACCTCACGCCGCTGTTTCTCGGGCGGGTGCGCGGGTACGGCTCGCTGGATATCGGCCTGGCGGTGTTTTCCACGGGGGTGTTCCAGTTGCTGGCGATCCCGGTGTACGCCTTGCTGGCCAATCGTTTCGACCTGCGCTGGATCCTGATGTTCGGGTTATCGCTGTTTGCCCTGTCGATGTGGGACTTCTCCCCCATCACCCATGACTGGGGCGCCAAGGAGCTGCTGTTGCCCCAGGCCATACGCGGGTTTGCTCAACAAATGGCAGTGCCGCCGGTGGTCACCCTGACCCTCGGCGCACTGGCCCCCGACCGCCTGAAGCTCGCCTCGGGCCTGTTCAACCTGATGCGCAACCTCGGCGGCGCCATCGGCATCGCCGCCTGCGCCACGGTGCTCAATGACCGCACCAACCTGCACTTCCTGCGCCTGGCTGAACACCTGAACATCCGGAACGAATCGATGAATGTGTGGCTTGAGCAGCTTTCGGGGAACGCCCAGTTGCTGGGGCAAAACAGCCTGGATTCGAGCCAGTTCGCGCTGAGTCAGCTGTGGGCGCTGACCTGGCGCGAGGCGCAAACGCTGACCTATGCGGACGCATTCCTGATGATCATGGTGTGCTTCATCGTCGCCGTGTTGCTGGTGCCGTTGATGCGCAAGGTGCAGCCGCCGAAGCAGCCGACTGCGGATGCGCATTGAATCGTCCGATCATGTTGAAGGCCGCACCGGCGCCAGCCGGCTGAGCTTGGTCATCTGTTTGAATATCAGGCCAGGCGCAACCCGGCTGGCTACCTTCAGCACCTTGCTCAACCCCGGGCATATGTCCAGTTGGCCGGCTTCGATTTGCCGGATGCATTGCTGCACCATCAGCACCGGGTCCATGCCTTTTTCGTTCTTCATTTCTTCCGCGAACTCGGCCCTGAGCAGCGGTGTTTCGGTGCCGGGTGGGGCAAGCTCCACCACGGTGACGGCGCTGTGCTGAAGCTGTGCCCGCAGGCACTGGGTGTAAGCGTGCAATGCGGACTTGGACGCACTGTAGACGGGCGCCGCCGGAAACGGCACAAACGCCAGCCCGGACGAGACGTTAACAATCAAACCGCGCGGGTGCTTGAGCAGCCAGGGAAGAAACTGCTGGATCATCCGGATCGGGCCGTTCAGGTTGATCTCGATCTCTTCAGTCACGTCCGCCAGCGCCCGCTCTCCGGCCAGCTTGATATTGCGCATCACGCCCGCGTTATTCACCAGCGTATCGAGCCCAGGGAACTGACCGGTGACTGCCGCAAACAGCGTTTGGATGCTGGCGGGGTCGCGCACGTCGCTTTGAAACGTGTGCAGGCTCGGCAGCAGTTGCCGCGCATCGTCGAGCCTGTGCTGATCGCGGCCCGTCACGATCACGGTATTGCCTCGTGCCACAAGCTGGCGGGCAAGCTCAAGCCCGATACCACTCGAACCTCCCGTCACTAGCACTGTTCGTCCGGTCATCTTCATCGAAACTCTCCAATGGTGGGTCACACGCAAGGAGCTTGAGGGATACACTGGCCTTAAGTAAGTAGGCACCCAAAAGATCTATACGCACCTGAAAGAGAGCGTCCAACGAATGAACAAACACCCTGGCTTTACCGACGAGCAGATTGCCGCCGCCCAGTTTTATGCCCGGCAAACACCCCCGAAGGATCTGGACCCACGGATCGCGCCCCTGGTGACCGACCTGATAGGTCGCGTTGCAGACAAATGGACCATGCTGATTCTTGAAGCCTTGATCGAGACGACGCCGCTGCGCTTCACGCGCCTGAGTGAGCGAGTCGGCGGCATCAGCCAGAAGATGCTGACGCAGACTTTGCGGGGGATGGAGAGGGACGGCTTGGTGGTGCGCAAGGTCTACCCCGTCGTACCGCCGAAGGTTGAATACAGCCTGACAACCCTCGGCTTTACGCTGGGTGCCGCCTTTTGTGGCGTGTGGGTCTGGGCGGCAAACAACCTGGAGGAGATTGAACAGGCACGGGCGGATTTCGATCTACGGTGCAACACCGAGTCATAAGGCCGCAAGGTACTGGAGCACCTCTCCAATCCCGTCAATATCGGGAGCCTCGCTCACGGCGGCTTGCGGGCTGCACCATGGGTAACTCAGGCCGGACACCCAGCTCATCACGCTCCCCAGGTCTGACGCCGGCAGTGTCTTCATATGCTCGATGGTAATCGTCAGCCTTTCGACCAGCCCCGCTTCGGCATTGAACTGCCATTCATACACACCACACCCAACCCGGGCTTCTCCCGAGTTCTTGTCGGACATGCCCACCAGCCATTTGCACTGATAGGTTTTGGCCCCCGCCTGCGGTGGCTGCCCCAGGCAAAACGTATAGACGTTTTCAAAGGTCTGCCCGAACCGCCTCACCAGCACATCGCCGATGCCGCCCATCCCTTCGACGTGGGGCGGAAACGAGATGGACCCGGTGCGCACCACCATGTCCAGGATTGCCTCGGGAACAAACGCCCGGCTGAGCAAATGCGGGCGGTTGCCGTCCTTGGCGAGTATGTAGTGCTGAATCGCGAGTTGAGCAGTGTTCATGGTTTTTCCGTCGATTCCCTATCAGGTAATGCTTAGGCCTTCTGGATCAGCTCTCAGAGGTAACAACAGGCTCATCACCGGACTCGGCAGCCAGCTTCAATCGGTCTGCTTTGCTGATGTATTTATCCTTTTTGGCCGGTGCCAATTTGGCGCTGGCCTTTTTGGCCTTGGCCTTGAACAGCTGCTGTAGTTTTTTTTGACGATTCATGTTTTCTATCCGGTGTGTAATCAGTACTTGCCGGCGAGATTATCCATCTTTCATGCCTTTATCGAAGCACATTTAATTCACGGCACTCCACAGCGCCACAGCGGTCTGTCCCTATACGTCCCTATTCTCGCCCAGCGGAGCCACCATGATCATTGTCCACCACCTCAACAACTCCCGTTCGCAACGCATCCTGTGGCTGCTCGAAGAACTCGGCCTGCCCTACGAGCTCAAGCGCTACCAGCGCGACCCGAAAACCAACCTCGCGCCCCCTGAACTCAAGGCGATCAATGCCCTGGGCAAATCACCGGTGATTCAAGACGGTCCCCACGTGGTGATCGAGTCCGGCGCCATCATCGACTACCTGATTCGCCGCCATGGCCACGGCCGCCTGCAACCGGATCCGGCCACGGCCACCTATGACGAATACGTGCAATGGCTGCACTTCGCCGAAGGTTCGGCCATGCTGCCACTGATGCTCAACCTGTACGTCGGGCGCCTGGGTGACGCGGGTGCGCCGTTGCATCCGCGTATCGAATCCGAGGTGGCGAACTACCTGGGTTATCTGGACAACGCACTGGGCCTCACGCCGTACCTGGTGGGTGACGAATTGACCGGCGCGGATATCCAGATGAGCTTCATCGGCGAAATCGCCCGGGCTCAGGGCAAGCTGCAGGCCTATCCCAATGTGGCGGCGTGGGTGCAACGGTTCCAGGAACGGCCGGCGTATCGCAAGGCGCTGGAACAGGGTGGCGCATACGCGTTCGCGAAGTAAAAGGCCAGGCGGTTCCGGCGGGTGTTCATCTGTATTGCGTTAATCCCCGGGATGAGGATTACTGTAGGACGCATCCGGCATTGAGATAACACAGCATGTTCGAACTCGCCCCCATCCTGACGTATGTCGCCGTGGTCATCGGCCTTTTCCTGATTCCCGGCCCAGCCGTGCTGCTGGTGATCACCCGCACCCTCCAGGGTGGGCGCAAGGTCGGGATTGCCACCGGGCTGGGGGTGGCCTCGGGCGACCTGATCCATACGCTGTGCGCGGCGCTCGGCCTGTCGGCCATCCTGATGACCTCGGCCGTGGCGTTCAACGTGGTCAAAATCGTCGGTGCCTGCTACCTGATCTACCTGGGCGTACGCGCCTTCATGGCCAAGCCTGGCGCAACCACGCGCAAAGACCTGCCCACCGTGACCTCCACCCAGGCGTATTTCCAGGCGGTGGTTGCCGAAGTGCTGAACCCGAAAACCGCGATTTTCTTCCTGGCCTTCCTGCCGCAGTTTATTCACCCGGAATCGGGTTCTTCCCTGGCGCAGTTCGCGGTGTTGGGGTTGATCTTCTCGGGGCTCAGTGCGGTGTACACCACGCTGATTTCGCTGGCGATTCGTCCGTTGAGCCAATGGATGGTGGGCCTTTCAAGGCTGCGCCGTTGGGAGGGAAAGATCATTGGGACGTTGTTCATGGGATTGGGGCTGAAGATTGCTTTCCAGCAGCGTTAATCGGTTGCAAACCGCTGCCTTTTAACCCGGTACATCTCACCATCCGCGTGGCTGAGCAGGCTGTCGGCATCTGCCCCATCCGCCGGGTAAAACGCTACGCCGATACTGCAGGACGGCATCTTGACCGCGCCAAACTCAGCGCTCAGGGGCTGGGTCATCACCGCAACTATCTGCTGCACTTTGGCCGACACGGCTTCCGGTGACTGAATATCCGTCAGCAGCACGGTGAATTCATCCCCGCCCATCCGGGCCACCAGGTCGCTCTCACGCACACACCCTTCCAACCGTCGTGCAATCACGCAAAGCACGCGGTCGCCCACGGCATGCCCGTACACATCATTGATGGCCTTGAAGTCATTCACGTCCAGAAACAGCAAGGCCAGAGGACTTTTGTGGTGGTGAGCGGCTTGCAGGGCCTCGTCCAACCGGTCATTGAACAGCGAGCGATTGGTGAGGGCCGTCAACGGGTCGTGATGGGCGAGGAAACGCAGCTCTTCCTCCGCCTGCGTCAGGGCGGTTACGTCCCGCGCAACACCGATCCGCGCCCCCACTTCCTCGGACCAGAAGGCCGCCCACAGAATGTGCACCACACCGCCATCCTTGCGGATATAGCGGTTGCGGAAGTCGACGTGGGGCTTGCCATTCATGACCCGCACAATCGACGCCCGGGTGCGGGCCAGGTCTTCAGGGTGCATGTAGTGGGTGATCAGGGTGCCGGTCAGTTCCTCGGCGCGGTACCCCAGCAGCGCTTCGCAGGCATCACTCACAAACACGATCTGATTTTCACTGTCGACCACGAACACCGTATCCAGCATCAAGTGGATCAGTTTGGGATAGAGGGCTTGCAGGTCAACGGGCATAGGTCTGGGGAGCGTCTGGTTCGGATTGGGCGATCATAGCCCGATCCCGAAGGATGGCGAAAAGGAATCATAGCGGCCCGCAGAATAGCCCCCGGCAATGTTGCTGCGCCAACTGCGTCGCCACCAGCAGGCTGCGCCACCCTTCAAGGTCGTAGGAGAGCGCCCGCCAGAGCAGCCACGGCCAATAGTCGCAGAGGTGGAACACGCACCAGATCATTCGACACTCGGTTTTTATAATGAACGAATGATTGCTATGCTGAACACCCGGCGACAAAGCGTCAACCCATTTATGGATGATTTGAAGAACAAATGACCGACATAACGAACAATCTCAATCCAAGCCGAATCGACCTGCTGGCCCTGTCGATCAAGCGTGAACGCCAGGCTGCGGGGCTTTCATTGACTGAACTGGCAAAACGCGCAGGCGTGGCGAAGTCGACCTTGTCCCAGCTGGAGTCCGGCATCGGCAACCCCAGCATCGAGACCCTGTGGTCGTTGGCCACGGCGATGGGCTTGCAGGTGACCCGGTTCTTCGAACAACCCCAGCAACACCTGCGGGTAATTCGCGCCAACGAGGGCCTGACCACCTATACCGAAACCGGCCACTACGCGGCCACATTGCTTGCGGATTGCCCGACGGGCGTGCGTCGCGATATCTACCGGCTAAAGGTACAGCCGGGCGACGCGCGCCTGTCGCAGCCCCACCCTGCCGGCACCGTCGAGCACGTGCTGCTGTGCAGCGGCAGCGCGAATATCGGCCCGGCCGGTGCGCCTGTGCTGCTGCACGCCGGCGACTACATCAGCTACCTGGCGAATGCGCCCCATGTGTTCGAAGCACTTGAGGCGGATACCACGGCGGTGATGGTGATCGAACATCCCTAAGCCGCGGGGATGTGCCCTCAGGCATGGATAGGCAGGGCCAACCCGAACAGCACAAAAAACCCGCCGCAGACTTTATTGAATCGGCGCCCGGTTCGCGCCAGCCAGGGCCGTACCCGGTGCGCGGCGCTGGCCACCAGGTACTCGACGATGAACTCCACCACGGCGTAGGTCAGGGCGATGGTGAGCGTCTGCGCAACGATGCTCCGGTGCGGGTCCAGGAACGGTGGAATAAACGCGGTGAACAGCAGCAAGGCCTTGGGGTTCGAGATCGCCGATACCAGCCCCTGGCGGAACAGCGGCCAGCTCCGCGAGCTGGTAGTGCCGGTCGCCTCAAGGCTGACCGGTGCCGCCCGCCACAGCCCGAAGCCCAGCCAGATCAGGTACAGCCCACCCGCCACCTTCAAGGCCGTGAATAGGCTGGCCGACGCCTGGATCAGCGCACCCAACCCCAACGCACACAGCGCCAGCACAATCGCAAAACCGAGCACGCCACCGCTGATGGTGAACAGCGTTTTGCGGCTGCCGTGAAGCGCACCGTGGGTCAGCGCCAATAACGCATTGGGCCCTGGCACCACCGAGATGCCGAAGCAGGTAACCAGGTAAAGCAACCAGGTATCAAAGGGCATGATCCGATCCGAATGGTGTTGATTCGAGGCAGAATGTTGCGGGTGAACAAGCATCCATGAAAAGCGCATAATTCAGGCCTTAGCCATTCGATTAACGAATAGAGGTCAGCGCGATGCCCGCCAGCGATTTGCAACTCGATTGGCTCAAATGCTTTGTGGCCGTGGTGGATGCCGGCTCGTTGTCTGGCGCCGCCCACGAGGTCAACCGCTCGCAGTCCGCCGTCAGCATGCAGATGAAGAAACTCGAAGCCGCCCTTGGGCGACAGCTCTTGAGTCGCGGCCCGAGGCACCTGCAACTGACCGCCGATGGCCAGACGCTGCTGAGCTACGCCCGGCGCATGCTCGCCCTGCACGCTGAAACCCAGGCGGCGTTTCACGGTGAAGAGCTGACCGGGCGCATCCGCCTTGGCGTTGCCGAAGACTACGCGGCCCGGTACCTCACGCCGCTGCTCAAGCGCTATTCGCCGCGCTACGCCGGGGTGGAAATCGAACTGACCTGTGAACAGTCGACCACGCTGATCCCACAGTTGCGCAGCGGCGATCTTGACCTGGCGCTGGTGTCTCGGGACTCGCCCCAAAGCGGCACCTTCCTGTTCAAGGAGCCCATGGTATGGGTAGGTTCACCGCAGTTCGAACTGTGGCGGCGCGACCCGATCCCCATCGCCGTCTACGAAAGCGCAAGCCTCGCCCGGCGGTATGCGGTGAACGCACTCACCCAGCAAGGCCGCGAATTCAAGGTGGTGTACAACAGCTCCAGCCTTGCCGGCCAGGTGGCCGCCGTCGAGGGCGGGCTCGCGATTGCCGCGATTACCCAATGCACCGTGCAGGATTCGCTTCAGGTACTCGGTGACGAGCACGGTTTGGGCAGCATTGAGCCCATGGAGGTTTCGATTCTGCGTAGCCGGGCGTCCCGCGGGTCCAAGGCGGTCAATAGCCTGCATGCGTTCATCATCCGAACGCTGAGGGCTCAGCCTTAGTGAGCAGAGCGTTTCGGCACAATCATCGAGCGCTTCGGCGCAGTGTCGTGCCTACGCGCTGTTTAGGATCAAGGCTCAAACCACGCCTGGACACCACCGCGATGAAACTCAAAGCACTTGCCCCCGCGATCACCCTGATCATGGCCGCCAGCGGACATGCCGCCAGCTTCTCACTCAACAGCCCGGACATTGCCGACCAACGCCCGCTGACGCACCTGCAGGAATTCAACGGCTTCGGCTGCAGCGGCGGCAACACCTCCCCTGCCCTGTCCTGGGCCAACGCCCCGGCGGGTACCAAAAGCTTCGCCATCACCGTCTACGATCCCGACGCCCCGACCGGCAGCGGCTGGTGGCACTGGACGGTGGTGAACCTGCCCGACACCGTCTCCAGCCTGCCGAGTAACGTGGGCACCCACCTGCCAGCCGGGGCGGTGCAAGGCCGCACGGACTACGGCCAACCCGGCTTCGGCGGCGCCTGCCCGCCCGTGGGTGATAAACCGCATCGCTATCAATTCACCGTGTGGGCGTTGAAAGTCGCCACCCTGCCGATCGACAATCAATCCAGCGGCGCCCTGGTCGGCTACATGCTCAATGCCAACAGCCTGGCCAAGGCCACAATCACGGCCCCTTACGGACGCTAGTCACGATGGATGTTCACGAAGGTCTGCGGCACCGGGAAAGCATCATCGAAAGCTGCGTGATCAGGGCCCGGCAACACCATACCCTGCAACGCGTGCCGATCTTCATGAGCGCCCTTTGCCGCGTGCGCCAGGGGCAAAAACTGATGCAGTGGGATGAGCGCGAAATGCGCGCTGGCCCACAGCACCTGATTCTACTGCCGGCGGGCCGCGAGCTTGGGGTGACCAATTTTCCCGGTGCCCAGGGTGACTACATCGCTGACGTGGTGTCGTTTCCGGTGCCGGTGTTGCGTAACTTCGTTGCCCGGTATGGCGCGCAGTTCAAGGGCAGCATGCATGCCGACCTGTGCGTACGCCTGGACAAACAGACCCGACAAGCCTGGGACCAACTGCTGACCGCACTGAGCACCGGCGCCCCGTCGGCCTTGTGCACCCACTATGGCGAGGCCGTGTTGCTCTGCCTGTGCCTGGCCGGCCAGGCGGGACCGTTGCTGATGGATCGCAACGACCCCTTGAGTGAACGCGTGCAGCGGTTGATCGGCAGCAACCTGTCCAGGGACTGGACCGTTGCCACGGTCGCGCAGCAGCTGAATCTGGGGGAATCGACGTTGCGTCGGCAACTGGCCAATGAGGATGCGAGCTTCAGGGCCATCCTGGAAAATGTTCGGCTGGGGGCGGCGTTGCAACAGCTGCAAACCTCCAGGGATTCCATCGGGGAGATTTCCAGTGCGTGCGGGTATGCGTCGGCGTCGCGGTTTGCGGTGAGGTTCAAGTCACATTATGGGCTTTCACCGCGGTCGTTGCGGGCGGCTATGTGAGGTACATACTACCTGAGTAGCCCATAACCTGTGGCGAGGGAGCTTGCTCCCGCTGGACTGCGCAGCAGGCCCATTTTTTGGGGCCGCTGCGCGCCCCAGCGGGAGCAAGCTCCCTCGCCACAGGTACTTCGCGGTTATTGAAGCGCTTTGGCAACCGCATCAAAGGCAAACATATCGTCGATCACCTTGCCACCCGTGGGTTTGGTCTGCGCCTGCCACACCACAATCACCACATTCCTGGTCGGATTGATGTAGAGGTACTGACCAAACGTACCGGCCGCCGTAAAGGCTTTATCCGCTTTGGAAGCGTCGGTCCAACCTGGCCACCACATGGACGCAAAATCACCGTACGCCGCATCTGAACCCGTAGTCGCGCTGGCAAAACTCAACCAGCCTTCAGGCAACACTGGCTGCCCACCGGCCTTGCCACCGCTAAGCACGAACTGCCCAAAACGCCCGTAATCCTCAAGCGTCGCGCTGATACCGCTGCCGCCCACTTCATTGCCATTGAGGCCGTCGAGCCACCACTTGGCATCGGTTTGCATGCCGTAAGGCGCCCAGATCTTCTCGCTCAGGTATTGCGTCAGTGGCTTGCCCACCGCAGCGCTCACCAGTTGCCCCAACACTTGAGTTTCACCGGTGCTGTAGTTGGTGCGAGTGCCAGGTGGCGCGGCGGTGGGCAGGCTGGCCATGAACTTGAGGAGCGACCCGGGCACTTGTTCACTACGCAGTTTGATCAAGTGGCGCTCGTCCGAGGTAGGGTCCGTGCATTGCTCGTTCCACTTGATCCCGGAGCGCATGGAGAGGATCTGGCGCACGGTGACCTGGTCGTAACCGCTACCGGCCAACGCGGGTAAATAACGGGTGACCTTGTCATCCAGGCTCTTGATGGCGCCGTCCTGCAGCGCCGCGCCCACCAGCGTCGAGGTGATGGACTTGGCCACCGACATCGACATCCACCGGGTGTCGGCGGTGTTGCCTTTTTCATAACGCTCATCGACGATCTTGCCGTCCTTGAGCACCAACAGCCCGGTTACCCGGTTGATCGCCACGTAGTCATCGAGGCTGTAATGCTTGCCTTTGTAGTCAAAGGCAACCGGCCCAAGTGGCTGGCTGCTACGAGGTAACGGGAACGGCTGGCCGCCCGCCTTGATCGTGCGCGTCGGGAACAACCGGTCGGTATTACGGAAGGTAGTGACCGCCAAGTCCTCGCTGAGCCTGCCGTCATAGATGGCCTGCACGTCGCCGATCGGTTCCTGTGCATGGGGATAAGGCTTCGCGGGATCCGGGGTGGCCGCGCAGGCGGTTAACGACAGCGCAAGTGTCGACGCACACACCAACACATGAAGCGCGCTGCGTTCAACCAGGGATGAAGGGCGATGAAGCACGGGCATAAGCACCTCTTTATTATTGTTTGATCGGCCTTGAAACGCTTCGGCACATCAGCAAAAACCGACATGCCGAGGCTTAGGATGCAGCGGGGGATTTTTTCTGGCGCGCGGGATCGGGCCGGATTACGCGCGGAGTCGGGCCATGGGCAATCGCGAGGGTCTACACGGAAGAGAACGCTCTACGCAGGCAGTCTTATCAACGAGACTGATGATTACTATCGAACCGGTCGCCTATTGGCTTACCAAAACCCATTCCTATAATCGCCTCCACTTTCTCCCTCCCGTCTGTCCTCAGGCGAAATATCCTCCCGGAACCCAACACCATGCCAAGCGCAAGCCGGGCCCCTAGCGGCCTCCCCGAACATAATCAACAAACCGTCCTGCAGCAGTGGCTGGCGATACTCTCGGTTGCCGTGGGCGCCTTCGCCCTGGTCACCAGCGAGTTCCTGCCGGTAGGCGTACTCAACGACGTCGCCGCCGACCTCGGCATCAGCGCCGGCCACGCCGGGCTGATGGTCACCCTGCCCGGCATCATGGCCG